>NZ_CP061499.1 GCF_014681765.1 Roseicitreum antarcticum | reverse complement strand
TCTTGAATAGCATTACCACAGATTGGCAGGTGCAGTGGTTATGCCAATCGGTGATGTGGCCGAACGGTTGCTCCATGACATGTTCCCAGCACTGTCCGCGTTGATCGGCCCTCTCACGTGATCCTGTCGACATCGTCATCCGCTTTGTGCGACGACTTGCCGTGGGCAGGGCGAAGCCATGGCCTATGAACTCGAAAAGCTCTATTGGAACAAGAGCCTGTGGTTGCTGGATACTTGGAATGGACATATCGCGCGAGGAGCTTTTTGCGCTCATTTGGGAGAAGCCGACCGTGGAGGTCGCGCGAGATATGGGCATCTCGGACGTTGCCGTTGCCAAGCTTTGCGCGCGCCTTCAAGTGCCGAAGCCTCCCCGAGGATACTGGGCGCGTAGAAGCAGGCCAAGCGACACCACGTCCTCCGCTTCGTGCATTTCGCGATGAAATCGAGGAGCGCCGGAAAGTCCTCGTGCGACCGCGTCCGGGAGCCGTCGGCCTGTCGCCAACTCAGCGAAAGTTCGTCGATCAGGCGCTTCTGGAGTTCGTGGCAAAGGGGGGCGACCTTGGTACCACAAAGGTCGTGTCCAACCAGATCAGGGACTTGCCTCCCGAAATCGCCACACAGCTGCTGCTCCTCATCCAGAATCGCTACCTCGCCTGGGTCAAGACTGGAGATGTCGATGTCGCGTTGAGCCATGGGACCGACTGTCTGACGAGATCGAGCGTCGGGGTGAAGAGATCGAGGCTGAACGAGCCGATTTGTGCTGCTCCATTCTCGGCATCGCCTTAGGTGACATCCTAGTTTACTCGCACAAGGGCCAGATCACACGCATACAGGTCTGTCGGACAAGCATGAACATCACCGATAAGCGGTCATTTTTCACCGTTGAAGGAACGCGGTTTCGGAAGGATTGCACGGCAGGCAAGCGCACCGAGACAATCTGGATCGTCTTCTGAAGGAACGCTGTTTCGCTGTTTCGGGATCACTTGTTCCCGTCTATCCACTTCGACATCAGCCCCTTATCGCGGAAACACTCATCCGGCACGGCGCGGCGTTTGATGCGGGCGAGGCGTTCCGCGAAGGCGACCTGCTTTGATGTCGGGCGGCTGTCCTGCGTGCCCGGGTTCATCTTGGCCTGTGCGTCGATCCAGGCGCTCAAGGAGCGCCGATCTTGCTGAACCTCCCATGGCAGAAGCGTCTGGTTGCGCAGGGCCAGCGACCGCGCATAGGCGATTTGCTTTGGCGTGGCGGGCAGGGCGTAAGTGGTGCTTTCCATCGGGGATCCCCCTTCATAGCTTGGCTTTCAGAATAGAACATAACAGGAACAAAAGCAAGCCGCCTGTGGAAATCATGGGTTTTGAGAGGAAGAGGAGGGCCGGGGAGGGTCAGGCCTGAGGGTGCCCGAAAGAGGGTGTCCTGGCCTGATCCTGTCCCTCATTCCGGAGTTTCCCGATGACCCATCACACCCCTTTTGCGCCCGAGCGCGCGCTTGCGCCTGTTGTCCCCATCCCGTCCCCTGATACGGCCGCTGCGATCTTGAGCGTGGCCGAGGCGCTGCAGCCCGATCTGGTGCAGGGATTCCAGATCGACGCGCTGCGCCTGCGCGTTGAGATGGAGCGCGCCTTTGGCGGCTCCGATGCGGAGGGCGCCTGGGACTGGAAGCTCGCCTATGAGGCGGGCGAGGTGGCGCTTGTCCTCTTCCTGCGGAAATTCGGCCGCGCGTTGCTCGCTCGGGCTGGCTCGCCCGCCGCCTTGCTGCCGATCCTTGCCAAGGTGGCGGGCCTCTTGCCCACGCATACCCGGCGCTCGGAGGAGATGGAGCGGTTCCAGCAATTCAGCACACCGCTGCCCATGGGGCTGGCGGCGCTTGCTGCCGCACAGATCACCGCGCGCGATCTGGTGCTGGAGCCATCGGCCGGAACAGGCCTTCTGGCGATCCTCGCGGAAATCGCGGGCGGCAGCCTGATGCTCAATGAACTGGCCGACACCCGCGCCGACCTTCTGCGCCTCCTCTTTCCGGGTCGTCCCGTCACCTGCTTTGACGCGGCGCAGATCGACGATCATCTCGACGCGGGCTTGCGCCCGAGCGTCGTCCTGATGAACCCACCGTTTTCGGCTGTGGCCAATGTCGATACCCGCAGCACCGAGGCGACAGCGCGGCATTTGCGCTCGGCGCTTGCTCGCCTGGCCCCCGGTGGGCGGCTCGTCGCCATCACGGGTGCCAGCTTCGCGCCCGACGCCCCCGCTTGGGCTGACACTTTCACCCGCCTGACCGAGTCCGCGCATCTGGTTTTCACGGGCGCTGTGTCCGGTGCCGCCTTCGCTAAGCACGGCACCAGTTTTGAAACCCGCCTGTCGGTCTTCGACAAATGCCGGGGCGGTGAGGCGTGCGGCATCACCGCCGAACTGGCGCGCCCGATATCGCCCGATGTCTCCGCTTTGTTGTCACAGATTTCAGCCAGTGTCCCCCCGCGCCTTGCGCTGGACCCTGACACAGCGACAGTAAAGCGCCCCACCTCGCCCTTCTCGGGAAATCCTGCCCGCGCCACGCGCGCTGCCATCAGCACATCGCGCACGACCCCTGCGGCCCAGCCGCACCAGTCCAGTGCACAAATCGAGGCCGAAGATCTGGCCTACACGCTGCGAGATGTGACTGAGGAGGCCAATACCGCGCGCTTGTCGGATGCAATCTATGAAACCTTCCGCTTGCAGGCGATCGACATCCCCGGGGCGGAATCGCACCCGACGAAGCTGGTGCAATCGGCTGCTATGGCGTCCGTTGCGCCTCCCAAACCCAGCTTCCGCCCCAAGCTGCCCGCCGTCATTCTGCGCGACGGGCTTCTGTCGGACGCGCAGCTCGAGACCGTGATCTACGCGGGCGAAGCGCATTCCGCGCATCTTGCGGGGTTGTGGTGCGTCGATGAAACCGGCGACATGGTCTCGGGAGCGCCGCACAATGCGGCGGACGCCATCCGCTTCCGCCGTGGCTTTTTCCTCGGCGATGGTACCGGCGCGGGAAAGGGCCGCCAGTCGGCCGGGATCGTGCTCGACAACTGGGCGCAAGGCCGGCGCAAGGCACTCTGGATTTCCAAGAGCGACAAGCTTCTGGAGGATGCGCAGCGGGACTGGTCTGCCTTGGGGCAGGAGCGGCTGCTGGTCACGCCGCTCTCACGATTTGCCCAAGGCCGCGACATCCCGCTGACTGAGGGCATCCTCTTCACCACCTATGCGACGCTGCGCTCGGAAGAACGTGGGGCCAAGAAATCTCGCGTCGACCAGATCGTCGACTGGCTTGGTGCGGATTTCGACGGGGTGATCCTGTTTGACGAAAGCCATGCCATGGCCAATGCCGCCGGGTCCAAGGGCGAGCGCGGCGATGTCACCGCCTCGCAGCAGGGCAGGGCAGGCCTGCGCCTTCAGCATAAACTGCCGAATGCCCGCATCATCTATGTCTCGGCCACGGGTGCCACTTCGGTGCACAATCTGGCCTACGCGCAACGCCTTGGCCTCTGGGGTGGCGAGGATTTCCCCTTCGCAACCCGCGCCGAGTTTGTCGAAGCGATTGAGGCGGGCGGTGTCGCTGCCATGGAAGTCCTTGCCCGCGATCTGCGGTCCCTCGGCCTCTATACGGCCCGATCGCTGTCCTATGACGGTGTCGAATACGAGATGCTGGTTCACGCACTCAGCCCCGAGCAGCGCGGCATCTATGATGCCTATGCCGGGGCCTTCGCCATCATCCACAACAACCTCGCCGCAGCGATGGAAGCTGCTAATATCACTGGTGACAGCGGCACGCTGAACCGTCAGGCCAAGTCCGCCGCGCGCTCGGCCTTCGAGAGCGCCAAGCAGCGCTTCTTCGGTCATCTCCTCACTTCCATGAAAACCCCCACCCTGATCGCCGCCATCGACGCCGACCTGGCGGCAGGCCATGCGTCGGTCATCCAGATTGTCTCGACCGGCGAAGCGCTCATGGAACGGCGCCTGTCAAACATCCCTACCGATGAATGGAACGATGTGCGCGTGGACATCACGCCGCGTGAGGCCTGCCTGGACTACCTCGCCCATTCCTTCCCGGTTCAGCTGTTTGAGCCATTCACCGACAGCGAGGGCAATCTGTCGTCCCGACCTGTCACGCGCGATGGCCAGCCCGTGGAATGCCGCGAGGCGGTGCGCCGCCGCGATGCGCTGATCGAGCATCTGGCCTCATTACCGCCCGTTCCCGGCGCGCTCGACCAGATCGTGCAGCGCTTTGGCACGGACATCGTCGCCGAAGTGACCGGCCGCTCGCGGCGCATCGTGCGTAAGGGCGACGGTCCTGCTGCGCGGCTTGTCGTGGAAAGCCGTGCCGGATCGGCCAACCTCTCGGAAACTGCCGCCTTCATGGATGACCAGAAGCGCATCTTGATCTTCTCGGATGCGGGCGGCACGGGCCGTAGTTACCACTCCGATCTCGGCGCGAAAAACCAGCGCCTGCGGGTCCATTACCTTCTCGAGCCGGGCTGGAAAGCAGACGCGGCAATCCAGGGCTTGGGCCGCACCAACCGTACCAATCAGGCGCAACCGCCGCTCTTCCGGCCGGTGGCCACCGACGTGAAGGCAGAAAAGCGGTTCCTGTCGACCATCGCGCGCCGCCTCGACACGCTGGGTGCTATCACGCGCGGCCAACGCCAGACCGGCGGGCAGGGGCTGTTCCGGCCCGAGGACAATCTCGAGTCCCCCTATGCCCGCGACGCCCTGCGCCAGCTTTACCGCCGCATCTATCGCGGCGATGTGGTGGGCTGTTCGCTCGGAGCCTTCGAGGACGCGACGGCTCTCAGCCTGACCGATGACAACGGCCTGAAGGACAACCTGCCCCCCATCACCACCTTCCTCAATCGCCTGCTGGCGTTGACGATCGATATGCAGGGCGTGCTGTTCACCGCTTTCGAAGAGCTTCTTGCGCAGCGCATCGAGGGCGCCATTGCCGCCGGGGTCTATGACCTCGGGCTGGAGACGCTGCGCGCAGAGAGCTTCCGTGTCACGGATGCCCGCGTCATCTACACCCATCCCGGCTCGGGTGCGGAAACCCAGCTGCTGAGCATCGCGCAAAAGCAGCGCAACACGCCGCTGTCGCTGGCAGATGCGCTGGATTGGCTGGAAGATCCCAAAGCGCGCCTGCTGGTCAATAGCCGCTCAAACCGCGCAGCTGTGCAGGTGCCCGCCACCAGCCTGATGCTGGATGATGGCACCATCGAGCCGCGTCTGCGCCTGATCCGCCCGACCGAGGCCAGCACGGTCCCGACCAAAAGCATGGAGGACACGCACTGGCTGGAAGCCGACCGCGCTGCCTTCACCGCCGCCTGGACTGCGGAACTGGCCGAGGTGCCGGAGTTCAGTGAGTCCACGCTGCACATCGTGGCGGGTCTTCTGCTGCCGATCTGGAAGCAGCTCCCCCAGGATGAAACCCGCGTCTACCGGCTCCAGACCGATGACGGCCAACGCATCATCGGCCGCCGGGTCTCGCCCGCCTGGGTCGCGACCACGCTAGCTGCAGACGCGCCGCAACTCACGGCGGCGCAGGTCCATGCCCTCGTTCTGGAGGGCAAGACCGTCGTGCGGCTGGCCGAGGGGATGGAACTCCACCGCTCGCGCATCATGGGTGTGAACCGGATCGAGCTCTCCGGGTTTTTGGGCGCCGCCAAGGACCGGCTCAAGGCAGATGGCTTCTTCGCGGAAATCATCGCCTGGAAGTTGCGGCTCTTCTGCCCGGTTGATCCAAGCGGTATCGCAATACTGGATCGTTTGCTTGCACGTTGTCCTGTGACGGGACTACATGCACGCGGAGGATGTTGAGCTATGTATTCTGAGACTGAAGATGTGATCCGTGCACTCGCGGAGAGTGCTGAAAGCGTTTGTCGCCATTACCTTCCCGCCGGACGGCGGGAAGGGTCCTACTGGATCGTGGGCGATCTGCAGAACAATCCTGGCCGGTCGCTCTTCGTACGGCTGGCAGGACCCGCGTCGGGGCCGGGTGCTGCCGGCAAGTTCACCGATGGCGCCACCGGCGAGCATGGCGATCTTCTCGACATCATCCGCGAGAGGACCGGGATCTCCCGCTTCCCCGATCTTCTGGCCGAGGCCCGGGCGCATCTGGGCCGTCCGCAGCCAGTCCTCCCGGATGCACCAAATTCTCGGAAAGCCAAGGCCCCCGGCGGCACACCAGCGGCTGCGGCGCGTTTGTTCGCAGCTTCAATGCCGGTCGCAGGCACGTTTGCCGATACCTACCTCCGCGCCCGGGGCATCGCATGTGGCGCGAAAAGCAACGCCCTGCGCTTCCACCCGAAGTGCTGGCATCGGGATGAGGGCCAAACCCGGAGCATCCCCAGACCGGCGCTGATCGCCGCGGTCACCGATGGGGCAGGGGGCTTGCAGGGTGTGCATCGTACCTGGCTCGCGCTTGACGGACAGGGGAAAGCGCGGGTCGAGACGCAGCGGCGTGCCATGGGGCACCTCTTGGGCAATGCCGTCAGACTGACCCCGCATGACGACATCCTTGTGGTCGGCGAAGGCATCGAGACCATGCTGTCCTTGGTCCAGGCAATACCCGGCCTTCCCGTCTGGGCGGCGCTCTCTTCGGGTCACCTCGGGGCCGTCCTGCTGCCGAATGGGTTGCAGCGCCTCTACATCGCCATCGACCGCGATCCTGCTGGTCAGCGCGCGGCAGAAAGGCTGAGCGCCAGAGCCACCGATGTCGGCATTACCGTCCGGGTGCTGGAACCGCGGCTCGGGGATTTCAACGATGATCTCCGGGCGAACGGCGCGGCAGCGTTGCGTCAGCATTTGGCCATTCAGATCGGGCCCGAGGATCGGCAGCGCCTGTTCGGCTGAGCTGCATCACGCAATCGGCTGTCTGGGAGTGTGGGGCAGGGGTCCTGCATCCCTGTCACGGGTGTGGATCATCACCTTCGCCGTATCCTGGGTAAATCTCATCCACCCGTCACCCGCACGGCCTTCAAGAGATGGGCGTGCTGCCGTCAAAGGGTCTGCCCCCTCAAGGGCGGCAGGCAGGCTATTTCCGCCGGCGGGGACGAGCCCCGCCTTTGCATCGCGAAACAAATAGCCTGCCTGCCGCCCTCCTCCACTGCGTTTCGGCCCCGAAGATGGGGTGAATGGGCGTCCGCCATGACGGCTCAGAGCTGCCCATGAAGGCCGCGCGGGATGTCGCGCGGACGAGACAAGCCCGGAGGCAAGAAACTTATGACGATCCACACCCACGACGACGCGTATGAACCCGCCCACACCGCATCCCAAACCGCCCATGCGCTCGACGAACTACAACTCTACGGCTTCCGCCCCTTTGACGAGCCCGATCCGCGCCCGATGCCCGATGGGCAGCGCCTTGCGGTCGCCGTCGCCGACATCTTCGATGCTCTCGTCGCGACGCTGGAAGACACCCGAATGGAACCCGACCTCGAAGAGGTGCTCTGGGGCCAGGTCAACCTCTTCCACCGCGCCACGGCGAGGGTCGAGCGGTCGCTCGACGAGAACGAACAGGCGCAGCGCCGCCTCCAGCGAGAGCAGGATGGCTCTGAGGTGAAATCCGTTGAGCTCGAGCGCCTGACGGCTGAGGGCCTGACCCTGATCGAACGGCGCAACTGTATGGACATGATGCGCGATCACGCCGCGACCGAGTTTGTCCATCACACGGGCTCAGCCTGGCGCCCCCGCACTGGATCGATGGTGAACCGCCAGCACATGACCGCAGCGCTGATCGACAGCCGCGATTTTCTGGCCGCCAAGCGCCGCGCGGAAACCGAGGTGATGCTCCCCGCAGGACCCAAGGTCGCCCTCACCGGCGGGACCGACTTCAACGATCACCGCCTGATCTGGGGCAAGCTTGATCAGGTCCGGACCAAGTATCCCGACATGGTCCTTCTGCATGGGGGAAGCCCCAAGGGCGCAGAGCTCATCGCCGCCAAATGGGCCGAGGCCCGGGGCGTGACGCAGGTGGCCTTCAAGCCCGATTGGACCAAGCATGCCAAAGCCGCCCCATTCAAGCGCAACGACGCCATGCTGGACGTGCTGCCCGTGGGTGTCCTCGTCTTCCCGGGCACGGGGATCCAGGAAAACCTCGCCGACAAGGCCCGCAAGTTGGGCATCCCGGTCATGAAGTTCGAGAAAGGGGCGTAAGCCCCTTTCCCCTCACGGGGAAATCAAGGTGGCAGGGCGCGCGTCCACTTGATATTATGGAAGAAAGCCTGCTGGATCACGATATGTCTCACTCTGTCGCTCAACTTGAGGTGTTCCCGACCGACCTGCAGATGCGGCGGATCGATCCAGCCTGCAACATGCGGCGGTTTTACCGCATGAGCATTCAACCCGATCTCTTCGGGGGCGCCAGCCTGGTGCGCGAATGGGGCCGCATTGGCGCGCGCGGCCAGATGATGATCGAGCAGCATCCAGATGAAGGGCGCGCCATCACCGCGCTGATGAAGCTTGCCGCGGTGAAAAAGCGGCGGGGGTACGTTGGCTGATCTACGTCATCCTGACAAAACACCTGACCTTGGCCTCGATTCAAAGTGTCCTTCATTGCAATGGTTCGGCGTGATTTGCGTTGAAAAACCGGGATCTAGTCTCTACGGTCACCACAAGCCCAGTAATTGGGTGCGCATAGTTTCAATGCGTTCAGTGGTCTTGGGGAGGAAGTCGTGTCCAACGACAAGTCGGATTTACGCTGGGGAGTTGAGCAACGTCTCGAGTTCATAGAGTTCCGCCTGTTCTGGGACGGGCATGTTAACCGCAGCGATCTGATGGCTCAGTTCGGGGTATCCGTGAACCAGGCTTCCATGGATCTGAACCGCTATATCGGTTTCGCGCCGGACAACATGGTCTACGACAAGAGCGCGCGAACCTATGTTCGAGGGCCTGGGTTCACCCCCCAGTTCCTTGAACCTGACGCGAGCCGCTATTTGGCTCAGTTGAGATCAGTTGCCGATGGCATCCTCGACCGAGAGGATTCGTGGATTGCCGACCTGCCGTCCTACGCCGCGTCCCCGACACCTGTGCGCGGGGTCGATCCTGTGACACTCCGTTTCGTCATTGGCGCAATTCGTCGCGCTGAGGCAATCGAAGTCAAGTATCAGTCACTTTCCAATCCAGAGGCGCGCTGGCGCTGGATTGCCCCACATGCGATCGCATTTGACGGGTTTCGCTGGCACACACGGGCATATTGTCAGATTGGCGAATGCTTCAAAGATTTTCTGCTTTCGCGAATTATTGAAATACGTGAGACGCGGGAGAGCATTGTGTCGCCAGAAGACGACAGTGATTGGAATGCTGAAGTCGTCTTAGAAGTTGGTCCACATCCGGCGCTCTCGGAAACGCAGGCCAAGGTGATCTCTCTTGACTACGGGATGCGAGGTGGCAAGGCGAAGATCAAGGTCCGGCGAGCGCTACTCTATTATGCTTTGAGGCGGCTAGGGCTTGATACAGATCCAGCAGCGCGGCGACCGCAAGATCAGCAGATTGTCCTGCTGAACTCTTCTGAGTTTGGGCTTTCTTTTCCGAGTGCTTCCGGGTCAGCGGTTGGAGGTATGGGCGCATGATTCAATCACTTGATCGCGTGGTTGAAGATCTTGTCGTGGTCAACAGCAAGCTGCTTTTACTGATCGGTCCGCCAAACTCAGGAAAGAGCGACTTACTTGGCCAGTTGGCCAAGCGTAGGCAGCTACAAATCCTCAACGTCGGTGCTTTACTAAGCCGTGAGCTGCTTACCATTCCGGGTCCGAGAAGACATCTGCAGGCAGCTGATCTGTTGAAGGAATTGGCCGATGACTTTACATCCCACGGCCTCCTGCTCTTGGACAACCTCGAGCTGCTATTCGACAAGAGCTTGCGGCTTAGCCCACTTGATTTGCTTAGACGGCACGCTCAGGCACGACGCGTCATAGCTGCTTGGCCCGGCTCTTTAGTGGAGAACAGATTGTCCTATGCGACGACAGGACACCCAGAACATCAAGACTACGGCTGTGATGGCTTGGTCCCGTTCAGAGTTAATTGAAAGGAAGACAATGCGTTACGGCGACCTCATCCAATTTGAACCCATTGAATCGGTTATTCAGCTGCTAGACGCGAATCGTCCTGATGAAGCCAGAAAGCTGGTATCGACTTATGTCATCTCCGACGACATGGCTGATCGAATTTCCAAGCTTATGATTCCTCAAATCTCGTTTGACGAGGCCGTTGATCACAAGGGAGTTCTTGTGGTCGGCAACTATGGGACTGGTAAGTCCCATTTGATGTCCGTGCTGTCGCTCGTCGCCGAAGATGCCTCGTACGTGCCAATGATCCAACATCCGCAAGTCGCGGAAGCTGCCAAGGCGATCGCTGGCCGTTTCAAGGTGCATCGGATCGAGATTTCCAGTCAAATGTCCCTGCGGGACATTATAACACAACAGCTTGAGGTTTTTCTTGAAAACCAGGGCGTGGCATACTCTTTCCCGCCGGCTGACAAAGTCATCAACAACAAAGCCGCGTTTGAAGAGATGATGTCGGCATTCGCGGAGGTTCACCCCGACCAAGGTGTGCTTTTGGTCGTGGATGAATTTCTGGAATTCCTGCGATCGCGCAAAGACCACGATTTGGTTCTGGATCTTTCGTTCCTGAGAGAGATCGGTGAGGTGACCAAGCACCTTCGGTTCCGCTTTGTGGCGGGTGTTCAAGAGGCAATTTTTGACAGCAGTCGCTTCCAGCATGTGGCAGACAGCCTGCGTCGCGTGAAAGACCGGTTCACGCAGGTTCTGTTGGCCCGCCAAGATGTAAGCTTTGTTGTCGCCGAGCGGCTTTTGAAAAAGTCCGCAGATCAGCAGGATAAGATCCGTGCCTATCTTGGGCCATTTTCTAAATTCTACGGATCAATGAACGAGCGCATGGACGAATATGTGCGATTGTTCCCTGTGCACCCGGATTACATCGGGACGTTCGAACGATTGGTCTTTACAGAAAAGCGGGGTGCGTTGGTCACGTTGCGCGATCAGATCCAGGCGATCCTGAAAGATGAAGTCCCCTCGGACCGCCCTGGACTTATCGGTTTTGACAAGTTCTGGGAGACGGTCGCGACGAATTCCGTTCTTCGCTCTGATCCAAACATCGGACCGGTGCTTAAAGTATCCGAAGTACTGTCAGAACGCGTTTCCAAGGCTTTCAGTCGTCCAGCCTATAAGCCAATGGCGTTGCGCATTATTGATGGTCTTGCGGTACATCGATTGACCACGGGTGGGGACATCTATGTGCCCGTCGGACCGACGGCTGAGGAATTGCGTGACACGCTATGCCTGTTTCAGCCTGGCATTGAAGATATGGGTGGGGATCCATCTGATGATCTGCTGACGGCGGTGCAAACAACGTTGCGTGAAACTCTCAAAACCGTAAATGGCCAGTTCATATCGAAGGCACCGGACACGGAGCAATATTATCTCGACCTAAAGAAGGACGTTGATTACGACGCCCAAATTGAGAAGCGCGCGGAAGCATTGTCCGAAGATGCTCTGGATCGTGCCTACTATGGGGCTATTCGCCAACTCATGGAGAGGACGGACGAATCCAGCTACGTGACCGGACACCAGATTTGGCAATATCAGATTGAGTGGCAGGAACGCCGCGTTGAACGTATCGGCTATCTGTTTTTTGGTGCTCCGAATGATCGGCCAACCGCTCAGCCAGAGCGGGATTTCTACCTGTATTTCATCCAACCTTTCGATCCCCCGCGTTTTCGCGACGAACAGAAGGCTGATGAGGTCTTCTTTCGCCTGAAGGCACCGGATGAGACGATCAAGCGATTGCTTGGCTTCTACGCGGCGGCGCAGGAGCTTGCGTCGACCGCGAGTGGCGGTGCGAAAGGGGTCTACCTTGACCGCGTTCGGGACACGCTACGCGAGATGGGCAAGTGGTTGCAGGATAAACAGCTTGAGGCTTTCGAAGTCACGTTTCAGGGGAAGTCCAAAACACTGCGAGACTGGACCAAGGGCATTTCCCTTCGGGACAAAGCTCGCTTGGGGCCTGATGAGCGCATCAACTTCCGCGATGTTGTCAACGTAATCGCAGGGATCGCGTTGAGCAGCCGTTTTTCTGATGTTTCGCCGGAGTACCCAACGTTCTCAGCGCTAGTCACGGGATCTAACAGAAAGCAACTGATCGGAAACGCTCTTCGTGCTCTGAGCGGTAGCAACCGAACAAAGGACGCTGTGATCGTTCTCGATGGTCTCGAAATGCTCGACGGGGATCGTATTGACCCTGTACAATCGCGGTATGCACAAGAAGTTCTAGCCCGACTAAAAGGCAAGGGACACGGACAGGTGCTCAACCGCAGCGAGTTGCTGGTTGGCAATGTAGAGGACGAGTATTTCAGCCCTGACAAATATCGGCTCGAAACCGATCTGTTGGTCGCTGTCCTTGGATCACTGGTCTATTCGGGCGATATTGTCTTGGCGATTGCCGGTGACAAGATCGATTCAGGCAAAATCAGTTTGCTCGCTGACCGTCCGCTTGAGGAGCTGAAACAGTTCAAACACGTTGAAGCCCCGAAGGAAATCAACGTCGCTGTGTTGCGGTCTCTGTTTGAGATGCTGGAACTGCCGCCGGGTCTCGCGCAACAGGCCACGCAAGGCTCGGATGAGCCGGTCAAGGCGCTGCAGGAGGAGGTCAGCAAGCTCACGAAACGGGTGCTTGCCGCCTCCACCGACATGGCGAACCGGCTCAGCTTCTGGGGTCAGCCTCTCCTGCGTGAGGAGGAAATTCGCGACTGGCGATCAAAGCTCGATGAACTCAAAGCCTTCTCCGAAAGCCTATCGCCCTACAATACCGTCGGAAAGCTTAAGAACCTGCGCATCGGATCCGACGACATCGCTGCCCAAATGAAGAACCTCGAGATTCTGAACTCCGTCGAAGGGCTCATCGGCCTGATTGGCGAGCTCGGGAACACGGCAAGCTATCTTGGCCAAGCCGAGATGGTGCTGCCGTCTGACCACGCATGGGTCAAGCAGGCCCAGGATACGCGCAAACAGGTCCTTGAGGCCCTGTCCACGAGCCGAACCATTCAGAATGGCTCAGACCACCGGCAGACCCTCAGCAAGCTCAAAAAGGACTACGTGACGGCCTACGTAAGCCTGCACAGCAAGGCACGGCTCGGGGTGTCTGAGGACAAGACGAAGACAGCGCTTCGCAAGGACTCTCGCCTCGTCGCCATGCGGGCATTGGCGAATATCTCGCTGATGCCGACTAGCCAGCTCACCACGTTTGAAGAGAAGCTCGACAAGCTCAAAAGCTGCGCTTCGCTGGTTGATTCCGAGCTGTCGGCCAGCCCGGTCTGTCCGCACTGCAACTTCCGCCCGGCGAATGAGCAGGGTGACATGTTGCCAGCAGCCAATGTTCTCAAGCAACTGGATGACGAGCTCGATCAGCTGCTGGACGGCTGGGTGCAAACGCTTCTCGACAACCTCGAGGATCCGATCATCCAGTCGAATTTTGAGCTGCTGAAGGAAGGTTCCCGCAAGATCGTCACCGGCTTTGTCGATACCAAGTCGCTGCTTGATCCTGTAACGCCCGAGTTCATCAACGCGGTGCAAGAGGCCCTGTCCGGGCTCGACAAGGTGGTCGTCTCTGGCGGCGACATCCGCCATGCCTTGCTCCAGGGCGGCTCGCCTGCGACGCCCGAGGATCTGCGCAAGCGGTTCGAGGCGTTCCTGACCGATCGCTGCAAGGGCAAGGATGCCACTAAATTGCGTTTTGTGGTGGAGTGATTGCTGACATGACACGCGACGAACTGCTAGAAAAGCTCAACTCTGTGGAGTGGAACGACATAGAGTTTAAGGAGGCGGGATTTGCTGTTCCTAAGTCCGCACTTGAGACTGTTAGCGCTTTTGCAAACACGAAAGGCGGGCATTTAGTGTTTGGTATCAAAGAAGGGCAAGCGGGTAATCTCACGATTACAGGCGTACTCGACGTCGACAAAGTGCAGAATGACTTTTTGGGGCAGACTAGGAATGATCAAAAAATCAGTGTGTCTCTGCCGATCGCAGAGAGCCTTCACAGCTTTCCAGAAGGTGAGGTGATCTGCTTTTTCGTTCCAGAAGCATCAACGAAGGAAAAGCCAGTATATCTCGACCAAAATCCCAAAAAGACCTACGTAAGGAAGGGAGGTGGAGACTACCGATGCTCAGATATTGAGCTCAAGCGCTTTCTCAGGGACTCCGGTAGCACTCCTTTCGATTCCGAGACCCTGGATCTAAGTCCTGAAACGTTCTTTTCTGCGGAAACCGTTCGTTGGTACCGATCAAGATTTGAAGCTAGCAATCCTGGTAAGAATGGCGCCGTTGACGATTTGACGTTTTTGAGGAACTGGGGCTATTTGATTGAAACGGAAGGAAGTCTCAAACCCACCAGGGCAGCCGTTCTCACTTTTGGCGACGGACAATATGTGCGTCAGCAACTACCTCGGATGGTTGTTGACCTTCAATTGTATCGATACCGTTCCGACGAGTATTCACCAACAGCAAGATGGGCAGATCGCATCACTGTTGAAGAAAATCTGATTGAGGCATGGAAAGCGATTTTAGATTTTTTCCAGAAACACAGTGAAAGACCGTTCTCTGTCGATTCCTCGACTTTGCGTCGAGATGACGACCCACCTGACTACATTTCCTTTCGCGAGGCGGCCATCAATCTCCTAATTCACCAAGACTATGGAGACCCATCTCGAGTTCCGGTAATTCGCATCTTTAGGGATAAGACGGAGTTTTATAACCCAGGTGACGCTTTCGCTTCACGTGAACAGTTGCTGGACCCGGGTGACAAAGAGGTGAGGAACCCCAAAATTGTGAATGCCTTCCGAAGGATTGGGCTATCGGATCAGGGTGGCACCGGGGTCGCGGCCATTTTCGACAGTTGGCGACGGCTGGGTTATCTGCCTCCTGAGATCGACAACGACAAGGCAGAGAAAAGCTTCCGGCTGAGCTTGCGGCGCGAGAGACTTCAGAGCGAAGAGCAGCTGCTGGCCCAAGCAAACCTAGGTGTGCAGTTGTCTGAGCATGAAGCAGCAGTGTTTGGGTACCTTATCCGTAAGGGTGGGGTCGATATCGCTGATATCAAAGCTTTGACTGGGCTGCCTGGGGCGTCCGCTGTTCAACTTGCTGAGCGACTGACTGTACAAGTCATCGTCCAGAAAGTTTCCGGCCAACCCAATAAGTACGCCTTGGTGGACCATCTTGCTGAACGATACGGCCTCGGCGGCGCACAAAAAACGTCGGCAAAACAGCTTATTGAAGGGAAAGACAGCCCTCAAACAGGTACCGAACAAGTTACCGAACAAGTCGACAGCAAGCCTACCGATCAAGTGGCGTTGCTCCGCGAATTAACCAGTGTTCAGTGGGTGATCGTAAGGTATTCAGACACCCCACGCTCTTTCGCTGAGCTAATGAGGGAAGCTGGGTACTCCCAGAGACCGCACTTTAAAGCTACGCACCTAGAGCCGCTGATCGGAGGCGGTGTCATCCGCATGACCATACCGGACAAGCCGACCTCTTCAAAGCAAAGGTATGTCCTCACTGAGGCCGGATTGAAACTCAAGGAGCTGCGCCGAGAGACCGAGCATCAGCAGCAGAAAGACGACAGCAAATGAGCGAGACACTCAATCTAGGATCTACGAAAGACGGCGGGGAGGTAGAATGCCTAGGTCTCACGTTTGCGAACGATCAAGCTCGTCGCGAGCATTTCTTGGCTCTTCTGGCGCAAAAGTTGAAAGACCCGGCCTTCCGGAGCGTTGAAGGTTTTCCTCAGGGGTCTGATGACGCCATTTTGGCTATGTCCGACCCGCCCTACTACACCGCTTGTCCTAATCCGTGGTTGGCGGATTTTGTTGACCATCATGGGAAGCCTTATGACCCAGATCGCGAGTACTCGCGGGAACCAATGGCAATTGACGTGTCAGTGGGCAAAACCGACGCGCTCTACAAGGCACATGGATACCATACAAAGGTTCCCCATCTGGCAATCGTTCCGTCGATCCTTCATTTTACGGAGCCTGGTGACATCGTTCTCGATGGGTTCGCAGGGTCGGGAATGACCGGTGTTGCATCGCAATGGTGCGGTACAGCACCGGCAACCTATAGACACCAGTTGGAGCTGGATTGGAAGAAAGCAGGCATTCCGGCTCCCAAGTGGGGAGCAAGACGCGCAGTTCTAAACGATCTTTCGCCGGCCGCTACGTTCATTGGGGCCAACTATAATTTGCCATTTAATGTCGATGCATTTTCAAAAGCGGGAAAGAAATTGCTTCGTGAACTGGAGCGAGAAATAGGGTGGATGTACGAAACCGTCCATACCGATGGGACTACGAAGGGCCGGATTGAATACACAGTCTGGAGCCAGATTTTCAGTTGTCCAGAGTGCGCTGGAGAAGTGAACTTCACAGAAGAAGCACTTGATTCTGAGTCCAAGCGCATCCGGGATAGTTTCCCGTGTCCTCACTGCGGAGCGGATCTCAAAAAAACTCGTCTCGAACGACTTGTAACGTCGAAAATCGATCAAGTGACTGGGCAGACGTTCGAGGTACCAAAGCGTGAAGCGTTCCTCATCGTCTATAGCATTGGAAAGGATCGGTTTGAAAAGAAACCGACCGATGCTGATCTCGAACTATTGCGCAAAATAGAGGCGCTACCAGCACCAAGTAGCATGCCAACAACTAAAATTCCGCCTATGCATATGACGCATGAGCGAGCGCGGATGGATTATTCCGGAGTGACACATGTGCATCACTTCTTCCTGTCCCGAGCCTCGCATGCGTTAGGTTTGCTTTGGCAAAAGGCGCATGCTCATCCCGATGAAAACATCCGACGTTTCCTTCTGTATTTTGCGGAGCAAGCGATTTGGGGCATGTCAATACTGGCACGATATGCCCCAACTCATTTCTCTCAGGTCAATCAGTACCTAAATGGTGTTTATTACGTGGGCTCTCAGATTGCGGAGTGTAGCCCTTGGTATATCCTTGAAGGTAAGCTAAATCGTCTGGTTAAAGCGTTTCAGCAGTTTCGAGCTCGACCGGACTATGCTTGGATTACGACCGGAACAGCGGCTAGTGTTCCGCTCCCTGATAGTTCTATCGACTATGTGTTCACAGATCCGCCGTTTGGCGAAAACATTTACTACGCGGATCTGAATTTCCTCGTGGAATCGTGGCACGGTGTCACAACAGATGCTGAGCCAGAGGCTATCATTGATCGCTTCAAGAAGAAGGCGCTGCCGGACTATCAACGTCTGATGCAGCAATGCTTTGCTGAGTATAATCGTGTCCTCAAACCGGGCCGCTGGATGACGGTCGTGTTCTCAAACAGCAAGGCCTCGGTCTGGAATGCGATCCAGGTTGCGCTTCAGCAGGCAGGCTTCGTCGTAGCAGAGGTCAATGCGCTCGACAAAGTCCAAGGCAGCTACCGTCAGGTGACATCCACCACTGCCGTAAAGCAGGATCTGGTCATTTCAGCATACAAGCCGAATGGCGGCCTGGAGCAGCGCCTCGCGGAACGAGGTGCTGCTCCCGACTCTGCATGGGACTTCGTCGGAACTCACCTGCGCCAGTTGCCAGTTACAAAGGGGAAGAGCGGTTTGCTCGAGATGGTCGTGGAACGCGACCCGCGCCGCATTTATGATCGGATGGTTGCATGGTTTATTCGCCATGATTTCCCAGTGCCACTGTCTACAGAGGAATTTCTGGATGGGCTGCGAAGCCGGTACCCCGAACGCGACGGTATGGTCTTCTTGCCCGAGCAGGTGGCAGAGTACGATCGCAAGCGTGCCCTAGCCGCTCAGGCCCCTCAGATGGAATTGTTCGTCTCGGATGAGCGCTCTGCTATCGACTGGCTGACGGATTTCCTGCGCAAGCGGCCTTCGACCTACCAAGAGGTGCATCCGGAATTCACGACGCAAGTTGGTGCAGGATGGAAAAAGCACGAAGAAAAGCCCGAGCTTTCGGCTCTGCTGGATGAAAACTTCCTGCGCTTCGATGGGAATGGCGACGTGCCGAGCCAGATCCACAGTTATCTGTCGACCAACTTTAAGGATCTTCGTGGACTGGAAAAGGAAGACCCACGCCTGAAGACAAAGGCAAAGGACCGCTGGTTCGTGCCCGACCCAAACAAGGCGAAGGATCTGGAACAGAAGCGCGAACGCTCGCTGCTGAAAGAGTTTGAGGCGTACAAGACCGCGACCAAGCGCCAGCTGAAGGAGTCTCGACTCGAGGTGCTGCGGGCTGGGTTCAGGACGGCTTGGGCAACGAAGGACTACAAGACGATCATTGGTATCGCTGAAAAGCTGCCGGACGAGACGCTGCAAGAGGATGAAAAGCTCTTGCTCTGGTACGACCAGGCGCTGACCCGCACGGAGGCTGATGCGTGACGCATGCCGCCCAAGACTATGGCATCGGCACGTGGTGCTGGCATGAACGACATGCCGCACCCTGCCGTGTCGTGGACCGGGAGGAAATGTGGGGCGCAACCTCATACCGGGTCTGGCTGCCGGGCAAGGATGCCGTTGTCCGTGCTAGGTCGCGCGACCTAGGGCCGCTCGACGCCGTCCGACCGACAGTCGATCAGATCCTGCACACGGCCGCCGCCGCAAAGCTATTGGATGCGCTGGAAGACAATCTGCTTCTGGCACCGATCCAGTCGAGCGTCGTTCCGCTGCCGCATCAGCTCTACGCCCTGAACCGCGCCATGAGCCGGGATCGAATACGCTACCTGCTCGCGGATGAGGTGGGGCTCGGCAAGACCATCGAGGCCGGTCTGATCCTGCGCGAGCTCAAACTGCGGGGCATGGCGAAGCGGATCCTTGTGGTCGCGCCCAAAGGACTGGTGCGGCAATGGCAGGCCGAGATGCGCTTGCATTTTGGTGAGAACTTCCAGTTCATCGAGCCGTCAGAGCTTTCCGCATACCGGCAGTTTCGGGATGATGAGGAGAACCTCTGGCGGTTGCACGATCAGGCGATCTGTTCGCTGGATTCGGTGAAGCCACTCGAAGGGCGGCGCGGATGGAGTGCGGAGCAACTGAGCACTTACAATCGTGAACGGTTCGAAGATCTGATCTCGGCCAACTGGGACCTTGTGATTATCGACGAAGCTCACCGAATGGGAGGCAGCACGGATCAGGTTGCGCGGTACAAGTTGGGTGCCGCGCTTGCAGAAGCTGCCCCATACCTTCTGCTTCTGTCGGCAACGCCGCACCAAGGGAAAACGGATCAATTCCACCGGCTGATGCAGCTGCTCGATCGTGACTCCTTTCCGGATGAAAGTAGCATTTCCAGTGATCGTGTGCGTCCGTTTGTCGTCCGAACCGAAAAACGATTGGCAATTGATGCCGAAGGTAAACCGTTGTTCAAGCCGCGCGTGACACGAACACAAGCGGTCGCCTGGCTAGATCGCCACAGCGCGCAGCAGGGCTTGTACGAAGCGGTCACTGAATACGTTCGCCACGGCTACAACCAGGCCATGGCATCCAAGCAACGCCACATCGGTTTCTTGATGATCCTGATGCAGCGGTTGGTGACATCCAGCACTGCGGCTATCCGAGCGACCTTGGAAAAACGGCTTCTTGCTCTGGATGACGATCATCGGCAGTTGCAGCTGTTTTCTTCCGATGGCGTCGGTGAGTGGCATGAGCTGACGGGTGATGACCAGATCGACGTTGCCGTGGCATTTGAAGCCTTGGGCGATGAACGAAAAGATGTCGAAGCGCTTCTCTTTCTTGCTCGTGAGACCGAGGCACAAGGGACTGACGCCAAGGCCGAGGCTCTTCTGGAGCAGATCTACAAGATTCAGCAGGAAGAGAACGATCCTGAACTGAAGGTCCTGGTCTTCACCGAGTTTGTTCCAACACAGGCTATGCTCGCAGAGTTCCTTGAGAGCAGGGGCTTCTCGGTTACAACGCTCAATGGCAGTATGGATATGGAAGCGCGTGGCCGCGCTCAGCGGGCTTTTTCAGGGGATGTCCGTATTCTGGTCTCCACGGACGCTGGTGGCGAGGGCCTTAACCTTCAATTTTGCCACATCATCGTCAACTTCGATATGCCGTGGAATCCTATGCGCGTTGAGCAACGGATTGGTCGAGTGGATCGCATTGGTCAGCCCCATATTGTGCGGGCAATCAATTTTGTGCTCGAAGACACGGTTGAGCATCGCGTCCGAGAGGTACTCGAAACAAAGCTCGCAGTGATCGCAGAAGAATTTGGCGTCGATAAAGTCGCTGATGTGATGGATTCAGTTGAAGCAGAGCCATTGTTCGACGAGCTGTTCGTTCAGGGCCTTCAAGATCCCGCGTCGATCGAAACGGAATGCGATGCAGTTCTGGCCCAGCTTCGGTCCACGCTGGTCGACAGTCGTAAGAGCAGCGATCTTCTATCAGATGGACATGATCTGGATGCTGATGGTGCCCGAAAGTGGCGCGATCACCCGGCGCAGTTTTGGCTGGAGCGTGCAATTACGACCGGACTGCCAGCACGTGGAGGAGAAGCTGCGCGAGACGATGACACGTGGCGGATACGATGGGCTGATGGTAGCGAGTCACCCGCGGTGTGCTTCGATGCGCGAACGGCCGGTGCCCGACCCGATGTCGAATGGGTTACGCTTGAAGATCCTCGGGCGCAGGCTCTGATTTCCGACCTACCAAGATGCGTTTCTGGCCAGCCCGTCCCTGCCGTCCGCATAACCGGACTACCTGATAGTGTAAAAGGCGTTTGGTCACTTTGGGAAATCAGCCTTGCGGCCGATGATTTCAGCCGCCGTCGCTTCTTGTCGGTATTCGTCAATGATGAGGGGCGCGCCTTCCAACCTACGGCAAAGCGTATTTGGGATGTTCTGTTGACTGAACAGGTAGAGCAGTCCGAACCCCGTACATCACAAGACCCACATGACTGGTTCGAGCGTTCAAAAACAGCTGCGGTTGCTCAAGGCGAGCGTATGTTTTCTGATCTGGTCACAGAGCACATGACACGAATTGACGAAGAGCGTGCAAGGGCGCTGTATGCCTTCGAGGCTCGCCACCAAGCGATTGGGAGGGTCGGACTTCAGACGGTTCGTGACTTTCGTAGAAAACGCCTCCAGAACGAGCATGCTGAGCGAATGGCAAATTTAGATGCGGCAGCATCCTATTCGCCCGATCTTAACGCACTTCTCGTTCTGCGTATTGGCGAACCGCTGGATGGTGGAAAATGAGTGCCTGGGCCGACCGCATCCTGCGAGAATTCACTGCAGATCTTTCCCGGTTCTGGATCGCATTGGATCCGGATGGCCTTCTCTTGGAAGAGCGAGTTCTGCATGGTCTTCGTGAACGTGGATTTGAGGTTATCCCCTTCGAAGACTCAGTGTCGTTCAGAGCCGAGTACGAAGAGCGCTTCCGTGCGGCATGGGATGCTGGCGAGGATGGTTCTGCCAAGGCGCTTGTCTTGCAGCTAAGAGGGACGGAACTCAATTCACTCCCGTGGGACTACATCAGATCGGCGCGCCAAGTCAGTCTGAGTTTGGCTGATCTGTTTCCCAAGCTGAACTACGGCGTCGTCCGTAGGATTGAAGCTGAACATCATGAAGCGCTTTTCCAATCATATCAGAAGCATACGACACAACTCCTTGGAGAAGGGGCAACCAAGGATTTTATACTGACGCATATCTTTAGGCTCAGCCCCTATTTGCTAAGCAGGCCAGAAGATTTCTGGCGGGAAGTTTTGCGTCTTCACTATCGCGGAACCGGGCTCCCGGAACATCTGGCAAAGCACGTTGCGGCTGTCCTGAGAGAATCTCCCCTCGGAACACTGCCAATTGCAGAGTTGCTGACATCTAAGGCATTTATGGTTCGGGTGATTCAGGATGCGTGGTCTCGCTTCGTTGTCCGGTATGGTGTTGAGACCGACGGCAGGGACGGAGACCGGACGGCAGATGAAAATAACGCGCTTATTGTGCCATTCGATCATCCTGATGTGCGCGTCATCATTGACACGATGTTTCTGGAAGGCGTCCTTCAGCCCATAGCTGTACATGTCCGACCTGCAGACTTACCGGATTGGATACGGATAGGATTGATCGACGATCCGCAGGCCCTTTCCCGACTGGTGTCAGAAGGTGCGACGAGGATCGCAGCCGACATGCCATTGATCGATGCGCCGTATCGCGACTGGGTGGAAGCGGCCCGTCGCCTGGCGGAACTCATATATCGCTTCAATGAACTCAAAGCCGCAGATGCTGCTGGCCTACAGGAGCAGGTTCGGACGTTGCAACTGAACGCCGATGCGCGGCTAAAGGAGTGGGTGTCTCGGCACTTCACCGACTTGCCTTCATTGCCCGTCGCGAAAGCGCCTGTGATGGTGCACCATGTGCCAAGATATTTAGCTATGCGCCGCAGCTCTGGTGAAGATCGAATTGCCCTCGTTGTATTTGATGGCTTGGCACTGGATCAGTGGGCACAAATCCGTGAGGATCTGGCAGCGAGAGTTTCTGAATTTTCTGTAGATGAAGGTGCCTGTTTTGCGTGGCTGCCGACACTGACTTCCATCTCTCGCCAAGCGCTTTTTTCCGGTCTCAAGCCTCGCGAATTCCAGAGTTCGATGGGCACGACAGCGCAAGAACCATCACTCTGGTCGAAGTTTTGGCAAGAGAACGGACTGAGGAAACCCGAAGTCACCTATCAAAAAGGGCTTAAACGATCTGAACAACTGGCGGGATTGGAGGAAATTCTGTCAAAGCCTACGACAAAAGTGGCTGGCATTGTTGTCGATATGATCGATGAAATCGTGCATGGTGCAATGCTGGGTAAACGTGGGATCGCTGGACAAATTCGCGATTGGTGCGAAACTGGTTTTATTGAAAAACTGTTCACCATGCTCAGCCAGCATGGGTACCATATTTACCTGACAGCAGACCACGGCAACGTTGATGCAGAAGGTATTGGGCGGCTCAGTCAAGGCGTTGTATCCGAATTGAAGGGTGAGCGAGTTCGGGCTTATCGCAGCGAGGATCTTGCCTCATCTGTTCCGCCGGAAATTGACGCCTTCCAGTTCGGAAAAACAGGACTGCCATCAGATTTCTTGCCGCTGTATGCGGAAGGGCGGGGTGCTTTTGTCCCTGCAGGCCATCAAATTGTCGCTCATGGTGGGATGTCTGTGGAAGAGCTGATTGTCCCATTCGTAAAGATCCGAATGAAGAAGGAAGAGAATGCAACGTAAAGCGCCCCAGATCGGCTTTGACCGTTTCATCCGCCTTGACTGGGCAGCGGCCGCTTTGCGGGTAAGGTCGGGTGCTGCGGACATTGGCGAGCTCGATCAGATCCTCACCGAAGCCCATGCCGGGCCAGAAGCGAAGAAGAAGACACGGACTGTCCTGAACCGTCTCTGGCTTGAACCGCGCGAGGAGGTCGTTGGTTTGGCGGATAGAGGGGTCGAAATCTTTGCCAAGGTTTCGAATGCACAAGTCGAAGTGCTGACCTGGGGGATGGCTATCGCAGTCTATCCTTTCTTTGCAAAGGTTGCCGAAATCGTTGGTCGACTGACGTCCATTCAAGGCGATTGCACCACTGCTGAAGTGCATAGACGGATGGCGGAAATATACGGCGAGCGAGAAGGCACTCGCCGCATGACTAACATGGTCCTCCAGTCGCAGGTCGATTGGTCCTTGCTGAGCAAAAGTGAGAATGGCAAGACGCTGACGCGGAAGCCCTCAATGGCGGTCCAAAGCCCGGAGACGGTTCAGTGGCTTGCCGCGGCACTGCTTATGCATGTGGGACGCCCTCTGGGTCTTGATGGACTTGCGGGTCAGCCGACGATGTTCCCGTTCTCGCTTGGTGACAATCTTGGCTATGTGATTTCGTCGTCTGATGCGCTGGAAGTGAGAGCAGACAGTGCCGGCACCCGCATCGTCGGTCTGAAGGATCGCGAGGGAGCGTGATATGCTGGCTCTTGGCTTGCGGATCTATTCTGTGGGTGGCTGATCGTTGCGTTTGCTTCGTTCGGATTCGAACATCAACCAATACCGCGTATGCCGCCGCTCCCCGGTCCGGTTCAGCGCGCCCATCTCGACCAGGTCCTGCAGGTCCCGGGTCGTGGTCGCGCGCGACGTGCCGGTGATGGCGATGTAATTCTCGGCGCTGAGCCCGCCCTTGAACCCCTCGGGCCCCTCTCGGAACATGCGCTCGATCACCTTGGCCTGCCGGTCGTTTAGCCGATTGCGGAACTGGTCGTAGAACTTCGCCTTGGCGATGAAGAAAGCAACCCGCGTCAGTGTGACCTGCTGCGCGTTCAACACCGTCTCGCCGAACCACAAAAGCCACGCGGTCACATCCAGCGCCTTCTGGTGGGCTTCGAGCGTAACCGCCCGATTGTCACCGCCTGCCACATGGCAGCCTGATCGCCTAAGACACGTGCATAACGACGTCGGTAGCGACGTGTCTTATGCGCGGAGGGGTCATGCGGGGCGAAATTCTGGGGGTCGAGCGGCGTCGCCGTTGGGATGACGCGGGTAAGTTGGCGATTGTGAGCGCGGTTGGTGTGGGCGGCGCGTCGGTGACGCAGGTTGCTCAGCGCCATGAGGTGACCCGTCAGCAGATCTACGCGTGGCGTAGCGAACTGAAGCGGAAGGGCCTCTGGTCCCCGGATGCAGGGGCACTGTTTTTGCCGGTCGGCGTGACGCCTGTCGCCGAGGTGCCAGTCGCTTCGGCCCCACCACCGGTTTCCTGGATCGAGCTTCGTCTGGCCAAGGGGCGCATGCTGCGGTTCGAGAGCGGCATCGGCGACAGGGATCTCACACGGCTGATCCGCGCGGTGGATGGAGCATGATCGGGCCGGGCACTGGCGTTCGCGTGTATCTGGCTTGCGGTGTGACTGACATGCGCAAGGGGATCGCGGGCTTGGCAGCACTGGCGCAGGATGTGCTGCGCCAGAAGCCGACGGGCGGTGCGGTGTTCGCGTTTCGGGGACGCAAGGGTGACCGGCTGAAGCTCCTTTATTGGGATGGCCAGGGGTTTTGCCTCTATTACAAGGTGCTCCAGCGCGGGCGCTTTCCCTGGCCGAACACGGCCTCCGGTTCCGCGCGTCTGACCTCCGCGCAATTGGCTATGTTGTGGGAAGGGATCGACTGGCGGCGGCCGGATTGGGGTGCGCCACCGGCGCGGGTCGGGTAATTTTATCCGGCTGAAATGCCTTGTTTTTATGGCCTATTATACTGCCTCGTGGTAATCAGCGGCATGTCGAGCAATGCCGCAATCCTGCCCGAAGACCCCGCGCTTTTGAAGGCGATGATCGCTGCCTTGCAGGCAGAGAATGCGCGGATGTCGGCGACAATCCGGGCCCATGACCAGCTGATCCAGACCCTGCGGTTGCGTATCGCAAAACTGAAGAAGCAGGCTTTTGGCAAATCCTCAGAGAAGGTCGAGCGCGAGATCGAACAGCTTGAACTGGCGCTGGAAGACCTGCTGATCGCAGCCGCTGAAAGCGAGACTGCCTCCACGGACGAGGATGCTGATGCGACCGCATCCACCAGTAACGATACTGATGCTCACAAGCCCCGCCGTCGTCCCCGCGTGTCGGATACCACGCCGCGCGAGCGTCGAGAGCTTGACCCCGGCACCTGCTGCCCGGACTGCGGCGGCGACCTGCGTCTTGTCGGCGAGGATGTCAGCGACATGCTCGACCTGGTCGCGGCACAGCTCAGGGTCTTGCAGATCGCACGCCTGAAGAAGTCCTGCCGCCGGTGTGAGAAGATGGTGCAGGAACCCGCTCCCAGCCGCCCTCCGGCAGCATGGCGAGCGCCGCGCTGCTGGCCTACGTTCTGATCTCGAAATACGATGACCATCTCCCCCTCTATCGCCAGGCCGAAATCTTTGCCCGCATGGGAGCCGATATCCCGGACAGCACGCTGGTCGACTGGTGCGGGCGCGCGATGAAGGTTTTGCAGCCGCTGATCGAGAGGATCGAGGCCGATATCATGGCCAGTGACGTGCTTCACGCCGACGACACCCCAATCCGTGTTCTGGATAGATCCTTGCGCGACCAAGGGCTGGGCAAGGGCGTGAGGAAGGGCCGGATATGGGCCTATGTGCGCGATCAGCGGCCTTGGGCAGGCGCGTCTCCCCCTGGCGCGGTCTACACCTTCGCGCCGGATTGGAAGGAAGAACACGTCCAGCGCCATCTGGCCAATACCCGCGGCATTCTGCAAGCCGACGGCTACAAGGGGTATGCCAAGCTCTATGAACCGGAACGTGACAGCCCGCCCCGCCTGCGCGAAGCGGCATGCTGGGCGCATCTGCGCCGCGACTTCCATGACGAATGGAGCAAGACCAAATCTGCCATTGCCCGCGAGGCGCTGGATCGGATCGGCGGGCTTTACGACATCGAACGCGAAATCTCTGGTCGTTCTGCGGACACCCGCCTTGCTGCCCGCCAGAGATACAGCGTCCCAAAGGTCGAGGCCTTCTTCGCATGGTCGGAGAGCCAGCTTGCCCTGATCCCCGGCAAGGGCGATCTGGCCAAAGCCTTCCGCTATGGGATCAGCCGCCGCGCCGCATTCAGCCTGTTCCTTGAAGATGGCCGGGTCGCCATCGACAACAATCCGGCAGAGCGCGCGCTCAGACCGATTGGAATCGGAAGAAAAAATTGGCTATTCGCCGGGGCAGACACCGGCGCGGAGACCCTCGCGCGGGCAATGACGGTGATCGAAACAGCCAAGATGAACGGCCTCGATCCCCAAGCGTATCTCACTGACATCCTCAACCGCATCCACGACCACAAGATCAATCGCCTCGATGAACTACTGCCGTGGAATTGGTCGCCATTCGCCGTCGCAAACGCCGAGGCCGCCTGATGGCTGCCATCACCCACATCTGCACCCTCGACTACGTCGCCAAAATGATCGGCGAAGACCTGGAGCTTCTCGAAGCCATCGTCTGGAATGACGACAACCTGACCTACGGCTCAATCATCAGCGTTTATACCGGTCCGGAAGAGACCATCACCGCACTGTCAGACTACGGCGTCGAGGAGCTGACCGACATGCTCAGGGATGCCCGCAGAACCACCGACAGCTGGCATGAATTCCTCGACGACTTCGTCCATGACAAGGAACTCATCGCCCGCATCAGGGCAAAACCACCGCGGTAACAATCGGCCGGTTACGGTGAATCGCATCTTAGCGGCAACCGATAAGGAACAGGTCAGCGTTGAGGATCTGGTGCAAGCCATCGGACATGCCAGCTTTACTCCCGTACTGCTGATACCGGCAATTGCTGTTGCATCACCACTGAGCGGCATACCCATGTTCTCCGCGTTGATGGGTATTTTGATCTTTCTTGTGTCTTTGCAAATGCTGCTGCGCCGTGATCGGCTGTGGCTTCCGAAGTGGCTTTTGAACCGCAAAACAAGCAGCGCGCGCGTAAGATTGGTATTCGAACGGCTCCGCCCTGCGATGACGTGGCTGGATGCCCATACCTACGCCAGACTGACCGCATTTGTGCATAGACCGCTCATTTTTATCCCGCAGACCTTGTGTGTTCTGTCTGGACTCATAATGCCCTTTCTGGAGTTCGTCCCTTTTTCATCGTCTCTGGTTGGCGGTGCTGTTGCACTTTTGGCGTTCGGTATGTTTGCCCGTGACGGGCTGTTCGTCATGCTAGGACTGGCTCTCTATCTAGGGCCTGTCTGGTTGGTACTTCACGTCACGTGATTGCGACGTGCTCCACTTACGCAGACTTGGCATATATCCGCCAAACGGGGGCGCGGCCTATTGAAACCGACCTAGCTTGTAGCCATTTCAAGTGTGCGAGCCGGGCCCCTCTGGCGGATGATGTTTAGAACACATCATTCGTGATGTCGGATCGCTCCCCTAGAGGGGAGTGGACCCACCGATGCTCGTAATTCATGCATCACAAAACCACTCTTCTTCGGGATCAAAACGAAGGAATTTTATATGGAAAGAACTGTTCAACCACGCGACTATGTATCCCCCGAAGGGCTTCAGTACGATGTCGGATTGCGTAAGTATCTGACTGGCGTCTTTGCCTATATGGGTGGCGGACTGGTGGTGTCAGCCTTGGTGGCATTTGCCGTGGCAAATGTTGCCCCTGTCACAGCCCTCATCTTCGGCACGCCCCTCAAGTGGGTTGCGATCTTCGCGCCACTGGCGTTGGTGATGTTTGCGTCTTTCCGGTTTGAGCGACTTTCCGTAGGTGCCCTGCAAGGTCTTTTCTGGGGCTTTGCCGCGCTCATGGGCGTCTCTCTCGCCAGCGCACTGCTGATGTTTACGGGCACAAGCATCGTTCAAGCCTTCCTGAGCGCCTCCATCATCTTTCTGACCATGGCGCTTTGGGGCTACACAACGAAACGCGACCTGTCGGGCTGGGGTAGCTTCTTGATGATTGGTCTGATCGGCGTCATCGGTGCCTCTATCGTCAACCTGTTTCTGGCATCGGGCGCATTGGCAATGGCTGTCTCTGTGATCGGGGTGATCATCTTCACGGGCCTCACGGCATGGGACATGCAGCGCCTGCGGAACGAATATCTGGCGCATCAGGGCGCAGGTGGCGTCGCCATCCAAGCTCACCTTGGAAAGTTACAAATTATGGGGGCCTTGTCCCTTTATCTCAATCTCATCAACCTGTTTCAAATGCTTCTGAGCCTGTTTGGCCAGCGGCAGGAAGGATAAACGATCATGCGAACTCAAGAAACTGTCTCGGCCATGTTGTGCCCCGTCTGCCATACTGGCCTGTCGATGTCGGACCGGAGCGGCGTAGAAATCGACTACTGCCAGTCCTGTCGGGGTGTCTGGCTTGATCGGGGAGAGCTCGACAAAATCATCGAGCGCTCCACCGCACCAGCACCGCCGCCACGGGAGGTGGATACCCGAAACAACCCTGACAGGCGCACAGACGGGGGCGGTCTCATGGGAATGGCATCCGCCTTGTTGAAAGGCGATGACGACCGTTACCGTGGTCGGGATGACGATCACCGTTACGACGAGAGACACGACAAGGGGAGAAGGAAAAAATCGATCTTCTCGGAATTTTTCGACTAATCGCATACATACACCGCTTCCGAAAGGAGGCGGCGTATTGCGTTATGTTTTACACTTGATGGGTTTAGTTCAGAGGAGCGTGGCAATTGGGAAGTAACAAAATCTGGATCATCGTCGGAGCCGTGGCCATCGTCGTGCTCGGCGGATGGTTTTTCCTTACAGGCGATGACAATGCAGATGGTTCCATTAGTGAGCCTGCCGCAATCGAAGGGTCAGATACCGACGAGGATCAGGAAACTGACGACGAGGAAGACGACGCAACCGAAGAGGAAAGTGAAGACAACTGATGCGCGTCGTTTCACAATAGAGGCGTTCTCTCAACTACTCACCGGAAACGGAACGCTGATGTAAGCTGCGATTTGTAGCCTGCTGATCTTCAACGCGAAAGAAATTGGAGAGGTCGAAACGGAAGCAACATCATCAGGCGTTCAAGGCCAAGATTGCGTTGGAAGCGCTGAAGGGCGAGGAGACGGTTGGCGAATTGGCCAATCGGTTCAGCGTGCATCTGACGATGATCTATCAATGAAAACGGGCTTTGCTCGAAGGCGTATCGGGCCTTCGAGCGGGGCAGCCAGAAAGCGCAGGAGGTCGATGAAACATTACTATGCGGACGTCAAAGGCTTGGGCAATGTTGCCGTTAGCCGCCATGCTCAGGCACGTATGGCTGACGACGGTATAACTCAGGAGAGTTTTGAAAGAGTACTTCTCAATCCAGTGCGGCCAGATGGTCAGGACGGGATTGGTGTCGTATGGAGAGAACGCGACGGCCTGAGGATTGTCATTCTCACTGATCCCACTCCGAATATGGGTGCTGTGCTCGTCAAAACCGTCTATCGAGTAAAACCCCAAGCAAATGCTCTCAGGTCAACTCGATGACAAGGGATATTTTATTCTTCTAATCTCAGGAATGGCTTTCCTGAATGGCAGTGCAGTGCTGGCTGTTTCGATCACCGTCATTGCCCGCGCGAGGGTCTCCGCGCCGGTGTCTGCCCCGGCGAATAGCCAATTTTTTCTTCCGATTCCAATCGGTCTGAGCGCGCGCTCTGCCGGATTGTTGTCGATGGCGACCCGGCCATCTTCAAGGAACAGGCTGAATGCGGCGCGGCGGCTGATCCCATAGCGGAAGGCTTTGGCCAGATCGCCCTTGCCGGGGATCAGGGCAAGCTGGCTCTCCGACCATGCGAAGAAGGCCTCGACCTTTGGGACGCTGTATCTCTGGCGGGCAGCAAGGCGGGTGTCCGCAGAACGACCAGAGATTTCGCGTTCGATGTCGTAAAGCCCGCCGATCCGATCCAGCGCCTCGCGGGCAATGGCAGATTTGGTCTTGCTCCATTCGTCATGGAAGTCGCGGCGCAGGTGCGCCCAGCATGCCGCTTCGCGCAGGCGGGGCGGGCTGTCACGTTCCGGTTCATAGAGCTTGGCATACCCCTTGTAGCCGTCGGCTTGCAGAATGCCGCGCGGTATTGGCCAGATGGCGCTGGACGTGTTCTTCCTTCCAATCCGGCGCGAAGGTGTAGACCAGGGGGAGACGCGCCTGCCCAAGGCCGCTGATCGCGCACATAGGCCATATCCGGCCCTTCTCACGCCCTTGCCCAGCCCTTGGTCGCGCAAGGATCTATCCAGAACACGGATTGGGGTGTCGTCGCGTGAAGCACGTCACTGGCCATGATATCGGCCTCGATCCTCTCGATCAGCGGCTGCAAAACCTTCATCGCGCGCCCGCACCAGTCGACCAGCGTGCTGTCCGGGATATCGGCTCCCATGCGGGCAAAGATTTCGGCCTGGCGATAGAGGGGAGATGGTCATCGTATTTCGAGATCAGAACGTAGGCCAGCAGCGCGGCGCTCGCCATGCTGCCGGGGATAGGGCGGCTGGGAGCGGGTTCCTGCACCATCTTCTCACACCGGCGGCAGGACTTCTTCAGGCGTGCGATCTGCAAGACCCTGAGCTGTGCCGCGACCAGGTCGAGCATGTCGCTGACATCCTCGCCGACAAGACGCAGGTCGCCGCCGCAGTCCGGGCAGCAGGTGCCGGGGTCAAGCTCTCGACGCTCGCGCGGCGTGGTATCCGACACGCGGGGACGACGGCGGGCTTGTGAGCATCAGTATCGTTACTGGTGGATGCGGTCGCATCAGCATCCTCGTCCGTGGAGGCAGTCTCGCTTTCAGCGGCTGCGATCAGCAGGTCTTCCAGCGCCAGTTCAAGCTGTTCGATCTCGCGCTCGACCTTCTCTGAGGATTTGCCAAAAGCCTGCTTCTTCAGTTTTGCGATACGCAACCGCAGGGTCTGGATCAGCTGGTCATGGGCCCGGATTGTCGCCGACATCCGCGCATTCTCTGCCTGCAAGGCAGCGATCATCGCCTTCAAAAGCGCGGGGTCTTCGGGCAGGATTGCGGCATTGCTCGACATGCCGCTGATTACCACGAGGCAGTATAATAGGCCATAAAAACAAGGCATTTCAGCCGGATAAAATTACCCGACCCGCGCCGGTGGCGCACCCCAATCCGGCCGCCGCCAGTCGATCCCTTCCCACAACATAGCCAATTGCGCGGAGGTCAGACGCGCGGAACCGGAGGCCGTGTTCGGCCAGGGAAAGCGCCCGCGCTGGAGCACCTTGTAATAGAGGCAAAACCCTGGCCATCCCAATAAAGGAGCTTCAGCCGGTCACCCTTGCGTCCCCGAAACGCGAACACCGCACCGCCCGTCGGCTTCTGGCGCAGCACATCCTGCGCCAGTGCTGCCAAGCCCGCGATCCCTTGCGCATGTCAGTCACACCGCAAGCCAGATACACGCGAACGCCAGTGCCCGGCCCGATCATGCTCCATCCACCGCGCGGATCAGCCGTGTGAGATCCCTGTCGCCGATGCCGCTCTCGAACCGCAGCATGCGCCCCTTGGCCAGACGAAGCTCGATCCAGGAAACCGGTGGTGGGGCCGAAGCGACTGGCACCTCGGCGACAGGCGTCACGCCGACCGGCAAAAACAGTGCCCCTGCATCCGGGGACCAGAGGCCCTTCCGCTTCAGTTCGCTACGCCACGCGTAGATCTGCTGACGGGTCACCTCATGGCGCTGAGCAACCTGCGTCACCGACGCGCCGCCCACACCAACCGCGCTCACAATCGCCAACTTACCCGCGTCATCCCAACGGCGACGCCGCTCGACCCCCAGAATTTCGCCCCGCATGACCCCTCCGCGCATAAGACACGTCGCTACCGACGTCGTTATGCACGTGTCTTAGGCGATCAGGCTGCCATGTGGCAGGCGGTGACAATCGGGCGGTTACGTTAGAACGCAGGCTGCCGGTATTCCTGTTTCTTAAGTTGACGGTCTCCGACAGACCCAGGACGATTCACATCGCCAACCTATGGCCAAGCGAACAGATCGACGCACTCATGCCGTGGAACTACAGACCCTGAATGGTCTCGGCTTCCCGCTTACGCCAGTGCGCGGCCCCAATAGCAACGACCGCCAAAAAAACCAGTAGATTGGCCGGAATCTCTAAACTGAAATCAACAAGTGAATGGATTGCACCTAGGCACAACACGCCCAGTGCCGCTGCCGGCATTGCCAGATTAGTGGTCTGCCGCAGTATGCGTTGGATAATAACTCCAGCCGCAGTAATCAACGCGATCAAGGGAAGGCTGCCGAAAAACAGGCCCAATTCCACCCAAAGGGTTAGGTATGAATTATGGCCAAGCTCAAGAACCCGTGGTGAAGTTATCGGAGGGGCGCGATGGAGCTCAAACGCAGCTGCGAAAGCGTCCAGTCCGTATCCAGTAAAAGGTCGAGCCTCAATCATCCCAATCATTTGCCGATAGAAATCTAGCCGGGTTTCGGACGCTTGTTCAACGAACAAGAAGCGCTCAAGAACCCCTAGGTTCCCGCCCAGCGGAGCCACAGTTGCTAATACAAAAAGACCAACTCCTCCAGTCGCAATGATGGACTTGACGCTGTATTGTTGTTTGATGCTTATTACGACAAACGTCAGCAGGCCTGCGATGATCGTGGCAAACACGCCCATTCGCGACTGTGTTGCCAACAAAGCGAGCGCGATCAGGCTGATCATTACCCAGATAGCGAGCATTTCCACTCGCTCAGGACTTAGCCAAGATCGGTCGTGCAGTGTACGGTTGAATGGGTGGGCGCGCCTTCCCAGTGATAACGCAACCCCCAAAACGATGCCAAAGCCGAGGAAGGTGGCATAAGAGTTGCGATTTACAAATGTCCCAGTTGCGACCCCTTGGTAAGCAAACTTCTCGCCGAGCAATAGCGTATCACCTAGGAAATTTAACGAGATCAACCCCCAGACGGCATGAGCCGTAATGCCAAAGAATAGCATCCATCCGATCCGTTCACCGCGATTGGGTTGTGCCGCGACTTCAAAGACAAGTACAAGAAAAATAAGGTAGATTATTAATCTTAAGGCAGCTAATAGACTCGCATCAGGTGCAACACTAATCGTTCTGATAGCGGACGTAGATGCGACCGACCCTGGTAGCCGCAACAGAAAGCCGGGCAACATATCAGCGATAGGCAGAGCCTGAATCACCCCAAACCCCACAACACTCACTCCCAAAATGAATATTTGTCGGTGTTTCATCATCTGCAGCCTTCGGTTTGGTGCAATGCGCATGCCGCGTAGCAAGTGCCACACAGCGCCCCCGCTGATCGCTAGTCCAAGAACTAGCCACCATACCGGACGGTTGCTGCCAAGTGGTATTGGTGCCAGCAACAGGATTGCGACTAGATACACGGCCAGCCGATCGTTGAGTTTTGTATAGTCACTAGATGACGGCAAATCGTCCTGTGTCTTCGGGTGACTTGGGTATTCATATTTCAATTTCTTAATCAAAGCTTGCACCATCTCGTTCTAAACGACATTTCACAAGTGGCCTACCGCTTCATTTCAACATCGCCTGATCTGGTGACCTGACTCCCCTGGGGGTCCTCGTGTTGGATGTCACTCAGAACTGACCCAGCATTGTCACCGATGACCTGCCCCTTCTTTCGGGGCCACTCGTAAGTCGAGACTGTTCCCCTTTTTGTTTGCCATCATTCGGCGGCGTGAGCAATGGGCGCAGGCGCAGAGCTATCAAGTAGCTCAAACACCTGCTCCCATTGAACTGATGCGGTGGATGCCTCCACCCAACGGCATCAATTGTGCCAAAGTGGTTTCATATGAACCAAAGAGAGGGAGGCATCCATGTCAGAGATTAGCATGTTGGCGATTGATTTGGCCAAGAACAGTTTTCAAGTTTGTGCGGTCCGCCATGACGGTTCCGTCGTCTTCAACCGTGCGGTGTCACGGCCACGGCTCCATCATCTGCTTGCACAGCAAGATGACTGTATTGTTGCTATGGAAGCCTGTGCGACGTCCCATCATTGGGGGCGGGTTGCACAGTCACATGGGCACGACGTTCGTCTGATCCCGGCCCAATACGTCAAGCCATTCGTGAAGCGTCAAAAGAATGATCATGCGGATGCGGCAGCAATTGCAGAAGCGGCGAGCCGCCCAACTATGTCGTTTGTCGCTGTAAAGAGCGCTGAAAAGCAAGGGCGTGCCGTGGCATTCCGAACACATCAATGTTTTGTTCGGCAGCGCACGCAACTGATCAATTCGCTCCGAGGCCATCTGGCCGAATTTGGCTTGGTTGCTGCGAAAGGCCCTGCCAGCCTGAAAGTCTTGGAAAACGCGTTGGCTAACCCCATCACGGACATTCCTGCACAGGTCCGGGAGATGGGGGTCATCTATCTGGCACAGATTGTTCAACTGACCGAAATCATCGAACGATTGGCTCATGAGTTGCAAACGGCATCAAAGGCCGATGAAGAGCTGCGACGGCTATGCACAGTGCCAGGGATTGGGCCCGTGACTGCGGGTGCGATTGCGGCTTTCGCGCCCGACCTGTCTACCTTTGATAGCGGGCGCAACTTTGCCGCTTGGCTTGGCCTTGTCCCCCGACAACGTTCAACCGGTGGCAAAGCTCGACTCGGTGCGGTCAGCAAGATGGGGCAATGCGACATCCGCAAGTTATTGATTGTTGGCGCAATGAGTGTGATCCGCTGGGTTGTTCGCAAAGGCGGCAGCGAGAACCGATGGTTGGCCAACCTGGTGGCCCGCAAACCCAGAATGGTAGCAGCTGTGGCGCTGGCAAATAAAATGGCCCGACAAGTCTGGGCTATGGCAACGAAAGGTGAGGACTATCGAATGGCGTGACCGTATCCACGCTGGGTAAGGTGACGACATAGGCCGAAAGGCCTGAGCAGGGTGATCGACTGACGGAGTAAGCAACAAGGACTTCAAAGTTCAAGGTAGGGATACCCAGTCCCGGGGCGCGAGCATCAATAGCTCTCTGAACCGATGTGGGCCCAGCCTTCCGAACCGCATACCGGCCCGTGGCGTCAGACAAGCCACAACTTGAGGCCTGACACACGACCGATTGAAGCCCTGCCAAAACGTTAAAAAATCAGCTTGCCAAAACGGAGGCATCCACACACGCCCGGGTTTATCGAAGGCTGACTTATCTTAGTTACGCGGGGCGTTGATGATGTGACCGCCCCCCGACGACATCTGTGTGCCAAGGTGGGTCTGTGAGGACCCACAAAGGGGAGCGGTCATGTCGGAGATTCTCACTGTCGGACTCGATCTGGCAAAGAATGTATTTCAGGTTCACGGAGCGGACGGCGCGGGCCGTGCAGTGCTGCACAAGAAGCTGAGGCGAATGCAGGTGTTGAAGTTCTTCAGCCAGCTGCCGCCTTGCGTTGTCGCGATGGAACCATGCGTAGCTTACTATTCGAGGCTGCAACGACTTTGATCGGTCGGGTGCAGAAGTTCTCAGCGTTGAAAAACTGGGCGGTCCGACTTGCTGGGCGACGAGGCTTTGTCAAGGCCGCAGTTGCCACCGCTCGTAAAGTCGCAGTGCTTATGCTGACACTGTGAAAGACCGAAACTGAGTTCAAGTGGAAAAAGGAGGCCATAGCCTGACCTAAATTCCCGCCCCGGTGGCGGGGAGCAATGTCCCGAAGGAGCGGAGGCTGGTCGATCTCGCGCGGGCCGATGGGATGCAGAGCATTCTGCACAACCCGATCCATACATCGAAGACGACCACCACCGGATGCTATGCTGAGGCGCAAACTATGTGTGACCTCGAAGAGAACCATGACCCCGGACGGATCAGTTGCTTTCCGCTTGACGGAGCCGCAATCAGAGAACGGCCCACGGCATGTAAGAGGCCGCATCATGAGGCCGGACACATGTCAGCACCCGATGACGCGCCAAGATCAGCTCTGAAAACACCTCTTGCGCAAGGGGCATCCACGCCATCAACAAAGCCCCCGGGCGGCAGATAATCCGGCTCCTCTTCCAACGGACCAAGCAGGAACCACAGGTCATCCTCGGGCGCCTGATCGACCTCCTCTGCATCGGTAAAGCGGCTGTGAGCTTCAACATACTTAAAAGGTACTTAAGATTCAATATGTGCAAAATGTGGCGATTTTGCCATTTACTCTAGGGCTTTCTCAGAGAGTGCCCACAACCCCTACATAGCACGCGTGCGCGATGGTCTGAGAGAGCACTGTGATCGCGCTGGCCGTGTGGAAACCACAGGGTTTCTACTGAGCAGCGCCACAGCGCACGCCATTAAGCTTGCTTACAAACGGTCGTTTATTAGCGATACATGAAACTGCAAAAGGCCTGTTTTGATGCCATTGATAGGCTACGCGCGCGTTTCAACCGAGGATCAAACCCCCCTGCCCCAGTCGCAGGCCCTGAAATCTGCGGGTTGTGCCGAGATCCATGAAGAACAGGCCTCGGGCGGAAATCGGGCGCGGCCGGTCCTTGCGCGCGTGTTGGAGCGCGTGACCAAGGGCGACACGCTGGTCGTCGTTCGGATCGACCGGCTGGCGCGGTCGCTGTCGCATCTACTGGAGGTGATCGAGCGGCTGGAGGCCAAGGGTGCGTTCTTCCGCTCCATCCTAGACCCGATCGACACCGCATCCCCGCAAGGCAAGTTCACGCTGCAGGTTCTGGGCGCCGCGGCCGAGTTCGAGCGGGCGCTGATCCGCGAACGTACCAAAGCGGGGCTGGCGAGCGCCCGTACCAAGGGCCGGGTCGGCGGGAACCCCGGACTGCGGGCCAAAGACCCTGCCGCTCTTCGTAAGGTGCGGCTGGCGCGACAGGACGGCTACATGGAGCGTCTGAATGAGACGGCACAAGATTGGGTGCCCCATGTGCGCCGGTTGCGCCCCGACTTGGCCTGGGAGGACGTGTTGCGCATCATCAACGGCCCCTTGCCCGAGGCCCGGCGCTGGACGCAAAGCCGCCTGTTGCGCGCCGTGAAGGCTTATGTCCGCGACGGCTTCCTGCCCGAGACCGTGCTGGCCCGCGCCGGGCGCCGCGAAACAGACGACCGCCTGCCCGCCATTATTGCAGGTATCAAGGGCGCAGATCCCGACATCACGCTTCAGGCTATCTGTGATCGGCTGGAGGCGATGCGCGAGCGCACGCCCCGCGGGCGGACAAGCTGGCAGCCTTCGTCGGTGAAGATGCTGCTGGAGCGGGCCGAGAGGCTGGGCTTGCTCGACTGAGGTCCCGGAGAATCGCCCATCCGATTCTGCCGCCTGATTTCTGTACGCACTCACAATACATCTTGTGGTCACCTCGTAGCTAGCAACGAGGTGTTGAAGTAGAGTGAGAGCGCAGTCGCCCAAGACGCTGATTTTTAACAGTTTACTATCGACAGAAATAGGTGCCTTCAACGCCCTCAGGCCGCTCAACGGTTTGGTCTGGATTTATCCACAATATCTGTTAAGCTTTGCAAAACAATAAAGACTTGAGGGCAGTGATGAACGGGATACGGGCCTCCCAGAGATTTGAAGTCATGTCCAAGCGGCTTGGTAGTCGGTTGCGTGAACATGCGCAGGAAACCTTCCCACCGGACGCTCAGAAGGGCCTCCGCCGCTTCGCCATGCGGGAAGCGGCTGAACTGCTTCGCATTAATCAGAACACCTTCCGCCATCATGTGTCAAACCTCGAAGGCTTTCCCGAAGGTGTCTTGGAGAGCGGCAACCGCCGTAGCTTCTCTGCAGAGGAGATGGTCGAGGCACAACGCGTACTTCTCGAGACTGGAAGGATCAAGCCAGAAGAACACCCGCACAGAAGACCGGGAGAGGCTTGTCAGGTCTTGACGATCTTCAATCTGAAGGGTGGCTCCGCCAAGACGTCATCTGTTGCCCATGTAGGGCAGCTACTGGGTCTACGCGGCTACCGGGTCTTGCTGATCGACCTCGACAGCCAGGCAAGTCTGACAAACCTGTTCGGAGTTACTCCCGAGCTCGATCCGGATATGCCGACTTCATACGATCTTATCCGATCCGATGATCCACTGCCCGCAGCAGAGATCATTCGCAAAACGAACTTCCCGACCGTGGATCTGATCCCGGCATCCATGGACATCATGGAGTACGAGTTCGAGGTCGCCTTGAGCTTCAGACACGGCGCCACCACGTTCCATAGCCGCATCCGGGAAGCGCTTGAGCCCGTCCTCAACCAATATGATGTGGTGATATTTGACACCCCACCGCAGCTGAACTTCTCGGTGATCTCTGCCCTCTTTGCATCGACCGGGGTCCTGATCCCACTCAACGCGTCGATGCTCGATGTCATGTCGCTGGCGAGCTTTCTGGGCATGGCGAGCAACCTGATGGGCGTCGTCGAGGCACACGCCCCGGAACATGGACTGAACTTCGTGCGAGTTTTGATCACCCGCTACGAAAACACGGATGGTCCGCAGGTGCAGATTTCGTCTCTGCTTCGGACAGTCCTCGGGGATGCCGTGCTGTCTGCAGAGTTCCTGAAATCAACAGCCGTGGGTGATGCTGCGAACACACAACAGAGCATCTTCGAGGTCGAACCTCGCGACGTGAACCGCAGAACTTACGAGCGCGCGATCGAGTCCGTCTCGCGCGTGACCGACGAAGTCGAACGCGAAATCCTGAAAGCATGGGGGCGTAGCCATGGCGCGTAAGGTCTTCGGGGACTCACTCAAGAACGCGATGGGCAAAACGCCGCCTTCGGACGAGGATCTGGATGTGAAGCGAACGAGCCCGACTGTAGCTCGCGCACAAGCATCCGTGCTCGAAGAGGATAAACACGCCACGCGACTGATCGACCCGGCCGCCATACGGATGTCCGCGGTAATGGACCGCATCGATCCAAGCGATGGTCTGGATGAACTTGTCTCGTCGATCCGCGAGCACGGTCAAAAGGTTCCAGTGCTGGTTCGCCGAACCCAGGACGGTGCGCTTGAGATCGTCTACGGTCGCCGTAGGCTTCTCGCCTGTCGCCAACTTGGTCAGAAAGTGCGCGCCACGGTCATGGAGATGACCGACGAGGAAGCTCTCATTGCCCAAGGCGTGGAAAATAATGCCCGCCAAGATCCATCGTTCATCGAAAGGGCCCTGTTTGTCACCGGAATCATTCGAGAACTTGGGAAAACCGACGAGACGCGCAAGAACGCTCAGACGATCGCGTATCGGGCACTTCAGATCGATGAATCGCTCGTCTCGCGGATGAACCGTATCGCTACGGGCATCCCGATGGAACTGATCCAGGCTATCGGACCTGCACACGGCGTTGGTCGAAGAGTTTGGGAAAAGCTTTTCAGGCTGTGCGAGAAAGACGTCGTGAGAGCCCGAGAAGTTGCCAGCGAAATCCCTCGCAACATACCGGGCCCCAACCGTCTCGAAACGGCGGTTACCTTGCTGACGACCACCAAACCGTCGACGCAGGAGACACATCCCAGTGAGCGCGTGAAGATCGGCCGCAAGGGCAACCGCATCACAATCGATGTGGACGCTGATCTTGCCCCACGGGTTGAGGAGGCAGTCCGGAAGCTAGTCACAGAGCTACTTGACCGCGGCCAAGACGGGCCAAAGTGACGACCCCGTGTCTTGACCGCGGTCAAGACATCAAAAGCAACGAGCAGAAAACGAAAGGAGGACCGGCTAGAAAAAGAAAGACCCCCCGAAAGCGATGCTTCCGAAGGGCCTCAATCAGTCTCGACACCTGATTGATACCCCCAAAACGAATCGATTTCAACACCGCTCGCGGTGAACGGGGAAGCTTTTTCTTCCGAAACACCATGAGACATGCAACTGAAACAACAACCGCCCTGGCGGAACGGACATCTCTGCCCTGCTCTAACCCCTATGAGCTTCTGGGCCCGGTTCGCATTCTAAGGAAGGAGCTCGGCCTCACAACCAATGACCTTGCCGTTCTGACCGCGCTCATTAGCTTCCTACCCCGCAAAGAACGTGAGATTCACGACAGCCAGCGACTTACGCTCACTGTCGTGTTCCCATCGAACGCTTCTCTGTCAGAGCGCGCCAATGGGCTCGATGAGCGAACACTTCGACGCAGCCTGAAACGCCTCTCAGCTGCTGAACTGATCGAACGCAAGAACTCAGCAAATGGCAAACGCTTTCCGCTGCGGTATGGAGGCGTTATCAGAGATGCCTTCGGTATCAACCTGAAGCCCTTGATCCAGAGGTACGGCTCGCTCGCGACACAAGCCTTGCAGCTCACCGAAGAACGCGAGCGCATCCGCTCACTGAAGGCTGAGGCGCTGGCCCTACGTGCATCGCTACTTCAACAGACGCGCTTCGATGAAGCAAAGCTCTCTACCCTCAACATGATCAGAAAAGTCCTGCGTCGAGCAACATTAACTGTTGATGCAGTCCTGAGCGTTATCTCGGAACTTAGAGCACTCGGAGCCGATACCCCCGCAAGCTACGGTGAACACCACACCGCTACAGAAGCTGGTGCCGAAGATAATTTACAAGCTGTAAAACACCGACCGCATTTACCAGATTCCGACGATCTGCCCGCCACAAACGGACAAAATGTCCGGCACATAGAGTCTATAAAAAAAGATATTAAGAAGATTGCTCCCGCAACGGACCATAGCAGTAAACAAACCGCGCAAACCAAACCTACGATGAACCGAGACCCAGCAAGGATGGCATGGGAGGACTTCACCCATGTTGCGGGATTTTTCCCAGAACCGCCGCGCACAGGAGAAGCCCTTACCCGCATTCTATACGACCTCGGTCGATTGCTTAGAATAAGCCAGGACGAGCTGAGACATGGCATCCAGAAAGCTGGCGCTGGAACACTGCTTCTCGTTTTCGATTACCTCATAGCTAGAGCAGGCACGATCAAACACCCTGATGCCTATTTTGGAAGGATCTTACGCACACAACTTGCTCCAATATGAGCTTCTTGACCGCGGTCAAGATCCACCGTGAGAGGGAAAGGAGTGTTGGTTTGAGGGTGACGGGAAGTGAGATCGGGAGAGTGGCTTCCGGCGCCCGTCGTGGAGAAGATCTGATGACGAAAACTATCCAGAAAATCACCCTGTCCCCTTCGTGGGATATCCCTTTCGACAAGCTCGCGTTAAGCCAGTCCAATGTGCGGCGCATCAAAGCTGGCGTGTCCGTCGAGGAACTGGCCGAAGACATCGCCCGCCGCGGTCTCTTGCAGAGCTTGAGCGTACGGCCAGTGCTGGGCGATGATGGGACCGAGATTGGCAAGTTCGAAATCCCTGCCGGTGGCCGTCGCTTCCAAGCCTTGTCCTTGCTCGTGAAGCAGAAGCGTTTGGCGAAGACGACGCCCATTCCATGCATCGTGCGAGACGTGAGGTCCGACATCCTTGCCGAGGACGATTCCCTTGCAGAAAACATGCAGCGAGTCGCCCTGCACCCGCTCGACCAGTTCCGCGCGTTTGTGGCGCTGCGGGACAAGGGTCAGAGCGATGCAGAGATTGCCGCGGCCTTCTTCGTGACGCCGCAGATCGTGAAGCAGCGCCTGAAACTCGCTTCCGTCGCCCCTGCCCTGCTTGAGATCTATGCCGAGGATGGCATGACACTGGAGCAGCTCATGGCCTTCACCGTGAACCCCGATCACGCGCGTCAGGTTCAGGTCTGGGATGTGATCCATTCATCCTGGAACAAGGAGCCATTCCAAATCCGGCGCATGCTGACCGAGACCTCAGTCCGGGCGTCCGACCGACGCGCGGTCTTTGTGGGTGTTGAGGCTTATGAAGCGACGGGTGGCACGATGCTGCATGACCTCTTCCAGGGCGATGACGGCGGTTGGCTCGAAGACCCTGCCCTACTCGATCGACTGGTGACGGAAAAACTCCAGGCCGCGGCTGAGATGATTGCAGTTGAGGGCTGGAAGTGGATCGAGGTCGCGCTTGACTTGCACTATGGCTACAGCCACGGCCTGCGGTCCCTGTCCGGCGATCCGGCACCAATGACAGATGACGAAGGTGCGGCTCATGCAAGGCTGCTCGCCGAGTATCGGGCGCTGGAAGAAGAGTACACGGGTCAGGATGAATTGCCTGACGAGATCGACACACGGCTTGGCGTGTTGGAAACGGAGATGGAAAGGATCGAGACCCGGCCGTTGATCTTCGATCCGACAGAGATCGGGCGGGCAGGGGCGTTCGTCACGCTCGACCGCTACGGTGCGCTGGCAGTCTATCGCGGCTATGTGCGTCCAGTGGATGAGCCCGTTGAGGAGACCGCGGTCCAGGACGGTGGAGATCCTGCGGTGGCGGGGCAGGGGGATGATCGTGATCTCGCCGATGGCCATGCCAGTGCCGCCCATATCGGAACCGTCATCATGTCGGGAGGCCAGCCGATTGGCGGCGACCTGCCGGAGGATGAGGATGACGGAGCGCTGAAGCCACTACCCGAGCGGTTGGTCATGGAGTTGACGGCCCACCGAACGCTGGCGCTGCGTGAAGCGATCGGGCGCTCGCCGGATGTCGCGCTGACGCTTCTGCTCATGAAGCTTGTGACGGACACCTTCCGCACTTCCTCAGCTTCGGGCAGCTGTCTCGAAGCCTCAGTGCGTCACGTCTACATGTCGGCGCAGGCGCCCGATCTGAAGGACAGCGTGGTGGCCAAGCTGGTCGACGAGCGTCACGCGGAATGGGAAGCCGATCTGCCGCTTGGCGATGATGCGGCCCTCTGGGGTTATTTGAGTGTCCTCGACCAAGGCAGCCGTCTGGCTCTGCTGGCGCATTGCCTGAGCTTCGGCATAAACGCGCTGCATGAGAAGGTGAACCCATACGGGGCAGGCATCTCGGCCAGCGGTCTGACGCGTCGTATGGCGCATGCCGATCTCGTGGCACAGGCAGTCGATCTCGACATGGTCGAGGCGGGCTGGGAGCCGACGGTGGACACCTATCTCAACCGCGTGCCCAAGGCCCGCATCCTTGAGGCTGTGCGCGAAGCGAAAGGGGAGGGGACTGCCCAGCTTCTCGATCACCTGAAGAAGGGCGAGATGGCCAGTGAGGCCGAGCGCTTGCTGAAGGGCAGCGGCTGGTTGCCCGAGGTCCTGCGCCGGAATGACCTCGTGGCGCTGGACGGTGAGGACTGTGCCGACGGGCAGGGCGCGGATGCCGAAGCGGCTAACAGCGTCAGTGACGCTGACCTTCCCGCGTTCCTGACGGATGACCTGCCTGCTGAAGGCGCGTCGATGCTGGCCGCCGAATAACGTGATCCAGCGGGGGGCGGGCATTCCGCCCCCCGTCACCCTATAATTTAACAATATCAAAAAGATGAATGCGATTTCTGGCATTCGGAATGAGGAATCATGTCTGCAACAACCATCATCGACACCGCACCCCTCGGGGCGCTCATTCGCTACACGGACGGCAGCCCCAAGCCACCGGCACGCTTCACCAAGAAGCTGGCGGCCTGGGAGCGTTCGAACGGTGTAGGCCGCCTTGTGAAAAAGGAACCACCCCGGCCTTATCCGACATGGACGGCTCCCGCGTCGTTCACGCTGCATGAGGGCAACTTCTCGTCAGACGGGGTCATACTGGTCACCATCATGCGCAGCCATTCTGCTGACAGCACCCTCGTCTTCGAGGTCGCTGAGGTACCGAAGCCCGGGCAGGTGCGCGTGCTTCTGGACTTTGGTGGCAACACCGAGCTGCTGCATCTGGCGGAGTCCGTCACTGCGGCCGAGCTCTGGATCGCCAAGGAAGGATATCGCAATGCGCGACTTGAAATGGTCGGCGATGAAAGCAACGACAGGGCAGGGGGCGCGGACCTGGCCGCCTGAGCCCAACTGAAACCGAGAGGCCCGCCCAAGCGCGGGCCTCTCATCCATCACAACCTTGTCCCGCGAAGTCGCGGGGCGCCAAAGGAGCCATCCCCAAGCAACAAAGTCTTCAATCAAGAGCTTGGCCGAGAGGCTGGCGGCAAAAGCATCAGCGGGACAACCGGCTCCAGTCGTCAGGGCACCATCCCCCGCTCGCCATTCCCTTCCTTGGCCCGAATCCTGGGCTCAAAATCAACCCACGAGGGGTCGGACTACGGGCAAGCCCGTGCCGCCGGATGGATTCGGGCAAGCCGAACGCACCCGGTGATGTCAGCCAGTCTTCGGGCCTTCGGGGTCCTGTCGCGCGGGGGATGGTCCCCCGCCTCCAAGACAGGAGCCAAACAGATGTCCCGCAAAGATGCACACGCCTTCGCCGCCTCCCTCGCCGCCACGCTCATGGTCTCGATCGTCGTCTTCCAGGCAGGGGATGGATCCTTCGGCGCCGTCCCCGCCGATGAAATCGACGGCGACGAGGTTCAGGTGCTGGTTGAGATCGACCCGTGGGCTTAGGCCCACGGTTACCTCGCCAAGCTCATACGGAGGCGCAGACGCGCCTCTTGCCGCGTCTGCGCACCGGCGAGGAACTGCGGACGGTCGATGATGCAGCGCCAAACGGCCTGAAGCTGCAGAGATGCCAGTCGCAACGCAACTGCCACAACGCCGAGAATATCGACGTGTCCTGCCCAATGCGGACGTTGACCACGGCCGCTTGATGCAGCACCCGCAGCCCGCACTGCTAACATCTGCCGTTTGCGCTCAAAGCCTGGAGGTTTGAACTCACTTTTCGCGGACATATGCAACTGATCCTTCCTGCATACAATTCCCCCGCCGATGTCGCCGCAACTCAACACTGGCCTGGACAAGCCCGTCGCTTTCTATGAAAAGGTGAGCTCAATGGGCACTTGGGGCGGCGCGAAACCGTGGCATGTCCAAACCTTACATGAACTTGAAGCGGCTACTTTACCACTCGAAGGTGTCCGTTTAATGCCGGAAGCGGGTGGAGCGTTTTTACATCGTCCTCTGTCGAGCGCAACACTTCTGCAAGATCAGATACATCGTAGCCGAGTTCATCAAGGTGAAGCCTGATTATTTCCGGCAGAACAGTTGGCTCCTCCGGTTTGAAATCAAGTTCTGGTGGCTCAGTACGGCGATACCCCATGGAACTTATTTGCCGCCATAGGTACTGACTCTGGTTTGCGGTGATAGCGCCTATTGTCGTTGCTCGCACGAGAAGCGCAGCCATCGAAACATGCCAAATTGGCTTTAAACCCGCGAGCCTTTGAATGGTGAGAGGGCGACCCGAGAGGTGCGAGCGAATATCGCGAGCAGGCATCAGCAGCGCAGCAGCAAATTCGTTCGCCTCATCTTCCATTTCTGGTGATGGGACGCGGTGCATGACGACATGACCAAGTTCATGCGCAAGGCTAAACCGCTGCCGGTCAGCCGGTTGGTTACGGTTCAGGAATATGCACGGGGGCATATCTGCTATCTGGACTGTGAAGCCATCGACTTTCAAAGCAGCAAAGTCGCAATGCACAACAATGCAACCGGCCCGCTCCACCCATCCAACCAAGTCTCGGATTGGACCGCTGGGTGCCAGCCAAGTACGCCGCACGAGTTCGGCAATTCTCGAAGGGTCGCCGTCGTATTCGTCGACGTCCAAACGGGGCAACGCCAACTCTGGCTCAAGGTCGGCTGCATCCAATAACCGCCTGATGTGAAGAATTCTGATATTCAACTCCGCTTCGAGTTGCTCAATAGCTTTCTGACCAACACTTGCACGCTTCCGGTATTGGACACTCATCGGCAAGCCGATGACACGGTCGTTCTGGAAGAAGAAGCTTTGGGGGAAGCCGAGAGTAGCACTTACGGTTCCAAGCACGTCCTCAGTTGGCCCAATAAGTCCGTTTTCAAGTTTAGAGAGGTTCGCTTGCGATACTCCCGAACGGCGAGATAACTCGGATTGACTCCATCCGCGAGCCTGCCGCGCTATACGCAGCAGGTCTTGATTGAAACTGGTATGCATCACTTATCGCGCTGTTTGCGCTCGTCGGATGCGCCTTTAAGTTTGACAATCTTCGCGGCGGGACGCGCTGGTTCCGGCTCGGGCATCGGCAGGGGAATTACCACATCAGCGGCATCCAGCAAACTATACTCCCAAGCAACACGGTTGCCATCACGAGCAACCACACAAATGTCGCTCACAGCTGTTTCCAACTTATTCAGTTTGTAGACGACCTCGACGCGCTGAACTTCCGGCAAGCCAAGCAGATCTTGCTCGTGATTGTGAAAGGCGAGTGCCATCTGCGTGGCAACGTTTGCAGTGCGTCCTGCACCGTCCGCCTTTTTGAACCGGAAAAGAACTTGATCCTGCATCATGAATTTAAGTGTTTCGGTGCCCTCGATGATGTGAACACCATCAAGGTCCGTGAGTTCGGCATGCGCTTTGCCGATGATCTGTTCCCAAACGAAATTCGCACGGCTACGTTTGCAACGCCACACGCCAACGAAATCGCTGGCCATCCAATCATCCCAAGATTCGTGGATTATGGCGACAATCGAGTCGCGGATTTCGTCAATGATCGGCTTGACGACAGCCTGATTTGGAATCGGCATGCTCGGCCCCTATGATTTTGTCGTTAAGATACGGCATGCAATTTACAAAAGCAACGACAAATTATTCACAATTCAATTCTGAGGGTGGTTCTTATGAGGTAGGACCCACTTCTTATCTACATCAATGACCGCTTTTCGCCATCTCTGATGGGCGCTCGAAGGGGCAGGACAGTCACACCGAGCGCCCAGATGAGGCCGCTACTGTTCTGCGCGGGCGCTAGGCCCGAATGACCGGATCAGGCAACGCGCAGCCTCGGGCTCTCTGGCCGCAGGGTTGGTGATCTTTCAGCTGATTTCCGGATCACCGACGGTTGTGCCAGCAGCCATCGCGTCCACGAACCACTGCGGTTTACGCCCACGACCGGACCAGGTGATGGCCGGGTTGTCAGATTGCTGGTACTTTGGTGCGACTGGGGCGCGCTTGGGTTTGCTATCTTTCCCGACCAGTTCCGCCAGGCAGTAGCCCATTTCTCTGACCACAGCTTCTACCTTGGCGCGGGCTTCCGCCTTTTGTCGATCCTGTTAGGTGGAGATCGCCTTGGCGACGTCCTTCTGCATTTTGTTCAGCTCGCTAAGCGACAGCGCCTCGAGATCGTAATCAGCCGTATTATGCCTTGTGTACTGAATGTTCCGGTATCGATAGCCCGCCGCGGCATGGGCCCGCAACTCCCGTATACAGGTGGCAGGAGACAAGGGTTTGGTTGATCCATTGTCTCTGCCGCCTGTGTGGGTGCTGGGCTTCGGTTCAGGCAGTCCCGATTGGCAAGATGACAGGGTCTGGCATGGGCTCCCCGCGCCACTCTGACTTCTGTTCCATCCCTTCGACTGACAATCCCCTAATCCCGTTCGGCCTCCTGCGGGCAACCCCGCGTCAGCCCGGGCCGAGTTGGCCGCCTGTGGCGTCCTGCCCGCTCCACCCCGGTCCTTTGGGGGTTTCCGGCGTCCATGCTGTCCACCGTGCACGCGTCACCCGACGGGCTTTTTCAGGGTTTTGTCGAAGGGACGGTCCCGAAGACAGGAAACACAGGAGCTTATCATGCAGAACATCGTCATCCTCGCCGGCAACATCGGTCAGAAACCCGAAACCCGCACCACTCAGGGCGGCACCAACATCACCAACTTCAGCCTCGCTACCTCGCGCCCCCGCCTCTCGGAAGGTCGCGTGCTGCGCGACGACAACGGCTACCGGGTCATGGATACCGAATGGCACCGCATCACCTGCTTCAACGGTCTCGGCAAGACTGTCGCGGAGCATTGCGAAAAGGGCATGAAGGTCCTCGTCCACGGCCGTATCCACTACAGCAAGTGGATCGACAGCATGGGGAACGACCGCTACGGCTGCGAGATCATCGCCGAGAAGGTCGACTTCCTGAGCCGCCCGAAGTCGACCGAGAACGAAAACCCCGAGCTGGTCGACCGCGACGACGAGATCCCGTTCTGAGGAACGGGGTCTCCCCCTCGAGCCCGGCGGGGTTACCCGCCGGGTTCGGCTTAAGCGACCTGCCTTCATTTTAGTCACGAAGTGGACCGAATAGTAGACTGGTCACCGTCCCGCCCGAGCAATGCCACATTCGCATGTCGTTGTTGCACAACTTGCTGACTGAGGTGCTGTGTATGAACGAAATGCTTGTCCTGACCCACGCCACTGAGCGTGATATAGACCTACTGCTAGTCGAGGAATTTGCTGCCTCACCTTTGTTCATTTTGGCCATACTAAGATCTATCAGCCTAAGTGAATTGGTAGTTGAGCACGCGTCGGTCATGCACTCCGTGCGCCGCATCCACAGTCGACGCGAGATCGATATTTCGGTTCGGGTGCAGACGAATGCCGGGGATGTCCTGTTGTTGATCGAGAACAAACTCGACACATCTGAACAGCCACGTCAGGCCGAATCCTATCGTGCTGAAGCTGTCGAACAGGCGGCTGGTTATCATCTGGTACGCACGATCCTTGTTTGTCCGCAGGAATATCGCGCTGCAAATGCGGTCTTCGCCGCGGGTTTCGACCATGCAATCAGCTACGAAAGTCTCGCCAAGTTTTTTGAAACCCGCGCCGCTCGTGAGACAGGCGAATTGGGTGGTCGGCTTGCGCATCGCGCTAGCATGATGCGGCAGGCTATCGAAAAACAGCGGCGCGGCTATACTCAGGTTGTCCATCCAGCCAAGCGGCAATTTACGGAACGTTATGTCGCGCTGTTGCGCGAAACCGCACCTGAGCTCGTCCCTGGACCCTCGATGCTGCGCGAAAGCGCCGCCGACAGTGTGACCATGATCTTCGCTCCAGAAACCCTACCGAAATGGACATTCTTGCCGCAGATGCGGATCGTCCATCAGCTTCGCGAGGCAAATGCCAATATCAACTTCTACACGTGGGGCGATCATTTTAATGAACTTGCTGCCCAAATCTCGGCAGATTTGGCCGGAACGGGCATCCGTGCTGTCCCAACGGTAAACAAGCGTAACTCAGGGCGCGCCGGTCTGATGCTGGTCGTGCCAACTCCGGCGTTGGACCATTTCACTCCCTTTGATGAGCAGATTGAGTCCGTGCGCACAGGGATTGTCGCAACCCGTTCCTTGCGCGAATGGTTAATCTCACACCAAGACGCTGTGCGTGGCTGGGCTGCACTGGTACCCGACAAAAAGCTCCCCTGATTGGTCTTGCTCTCAGACTGATGGTGGGTATCCGCATTTTTAGAGTCCGAGGAGTGCCGGGTTTCCGGTGACGGGTTGAAGGCTGGGAGAGTGGCTCCCGGCGCCCGTTGCAGGAGATATCCGATGAGTGTTGTAGAAGTTTTGGATCCGGTCGCGCCGACGCGTGCTGGTGGCTGGAAAGTGGACGTGAGCCGGGGTGAGCGGAACGGGCGGGTGTCGTCCGAATGGTTCAACCGGCCTGATGACGAGCGGTATCTCTCGCTCGACGATCTCTGGGCCAATGTGAAGGGTCGCTCCGAGCGCAGCCGGAGCCGGGTGGTGCAGACTGCGGACATCCGGGTCGAGGCGGCGCGCGACAACCCCGAACGGTTGCATCTGATGCTGCCGAAAGCGCAAGAGCCTGTTGCGCCAACGCATTGGGCGTTTGGTCAGCTTGCCAGCATTGTTGGCGTTCCGGCGTCCTATCTGCGGCAGTTGCCCGCGCCGCTGGCGGGGATCAACCTGCAGTATGGTCTGACCAACCACCGCGCTGAGCAAGTCAAAACCTTCGAGACGGAAGATGGCCGCACCGAACTGCGCGCCGTGACCGGACCCGACTATGGCCGCATCCACGATTTCGAGCTGGTCGAAGCGGTGCAGCGCATCGCGGGCAATGGCACCGGCGACACGCGCTGGAAGGTGCCGGGCGTGCTCGACTGGTCGACCGGGGTCTACAACCCCGATGTCGAAATCAGCCGCGACACGACCACGCTGTATGCGTCGGACCGCGATGTCTTCCTGTTCCTGGTCGATGATCGCAATCCGATCGAGGCGGGCAAGTTGCCCGATGGCTCCCCCGATCTCTACTTCCGGGGCTTTTACTGCTGGAATTCCGAGGTTGGGGCGAAGACCCTCGGCATGGCGAGTTTTTACCTGCGGGCGGTTTGCCAGAACCGCAACCTCTGGGGCGTCGAGGATTTTCAGGAGATCCGGATTCGGCATTCGAAATACGCCGCCTCGCGCTTTGCCCATGAGGCGGCCCCGGCGCTGACGCGGTTTGCCAATTCCTCGCCGCAGGGGTTCGTGAACGGCATCAAGGCCGCGCGGCAGCAGGTCGTGGCGCGCAGCGACGAGGATCGCGCGGATTTCCTGCGCAAGCGGGGGTTCTCAAAGGCCGAGTCTGGCAAGATCATCGAGAAAGTGCTGATGGAGGAGGGCCGCCCGCCGGAAAGCATTTTCGACTTCGTGCAGGGCATCACGCGGCTTGCGCGCGATAAGACCCAGCAGGACGCCCGGCTCGACATGGAAGGGCGTGCCAAGAAGCTCCTCGACCGGGTCGGCTGACAAAGCGCCCATGCAGCGATCGCCTGATCCCGAGGCGGTCGCTGCACCTTTTTCTCAACATGCACGCCGTTGGCTTTGCCCCGAGAGGGCAGGGGCTTCGGTGCGTGCAATTCAGCGAGACCCCCATGACCCCCCAGGAAGAAACCGTCATCCTCGAAGCCCGTGACATCCTTGGTCGCTATCATCGTGGGTGCCGGGACAGAGCTGAGCCTGCGTGGTCTCGGCAAACTCTGACGCCCTGGCCAAATCTATCGCCGCCGCCCCTTCGAGGAAGAGGGCGGCGGTTTGGTCTTTGACGGATGAAGCGGGGAGAGCGGCTTCCCGCGCCGTTGGAGATACTGCCATGTTTGACCTTCCCCTGCCGATTCAGCCGAGCACACGCCCGATGGGTCCTGTTCCAGGTGCCCCGACCGTTACCCCTGATCCCAGCCTGCCTTTCGCGCTGACCCGGATGCAACGGACGCCGACAGCCCTGATGTCGGGCACTGCTGCCCCCGTTGTCGTTGAGCGTTTCGCGACACTGGCCGACGCTATGCAGGGGGCGTTTGAGCTTGTTGAGGACAACGGCTCTGATGCAGCGCCGCAGCTTCTGGCGATCCTTGATTGCGACCAGCGTCTGGTTCTTGCCGGGGCCGCCAGTCATGGCGCTGTGGCTTGGTGCCACCCTGTCGCCAATGCTCTTGAGGCACGGGCCGTCGTGACCGAGGCGGTTCAACTTCGCGCCCAGGCGGGTCGCGCGACTGACTGGCACGAGCCTGAACTGGCGCAGCGGCTGCGTCACCGTGCCGATCTTCTGGATGCCCGCCTTGTCGATCCGCTCTGGCGCGCTTTCGCCACCCGGGCGCTGCAGGTCGCGGCGTGACGCCCGAGAGGCAGAGGAGGGCTGTGAGGGGTTTGAGCCTTCGGGGGTGCAGAAGAGTGCGCCACCCGGGGGGTCTGACCTGTCCTCACTGAACGGAGATATCCATGACCCAGACTGAACCCACTCTGGCCGCACCGCTGCGGCCTTCCACCGTCGATTTCGGGGCGATCCTTGCCGCACATGCCGAACGCACCGCCCGGACCCTCGCCTTGCGCCCTGGCAACAAGGGTCGCCTCTTCGATGGCCTCACGGCCGCCGGCATCACCCATGTCACCGTGACCTTCGACGGTGCCGGTGACAGCGGCCAGATCGAAAGCATCGGCGCTTGGGCGGGCGATACGGCTGTCGATTTCCCCGCGACCGAAATCCCCTATGCCGCGCTGACCTGGGATGACCCCGAGGTCGAGATGCGCAGCCTGTCGCTGGAGGATGTCGTCGAGCAACTCGCCTACGACTTCCTCTCCGACACGCATGGAGGCTGGGAGAACAACGACGGCGCCTACGGCGAGTTCTGCTTCGACGCTTCCGCCCGCTGCATCCACCTCGAGTTCAACGAACGTTTCACGTCGTCCGGACTCTACACGCATGATTTCTGAGGGGGGAAGCGATGGCACATCCCTATCATCACGCGCTGTCCTCGGTGAAGAAATGGGGCGGCACGGTCGAGGATTACCTCGCCGTGCATTCCTGGTTCGACCAGAGCAAGGGGATCACCGCAGATTTCCGCCACCGGTCGCTGCGCCACCATGCGGAGGGCATCTTCATGGCCGAGACGATTTTCGGGCAGACCCTCACGCTCTCGACCGGACGCGTCATCCCGACGCGTTGGGTGGGCGAGCAGCATGTGAAGGAAGACCTCGGCTTCATCCCGAGCTTCGCCGACTGGGTGAAGGCGATCCGCCCCGAGCCCTGGATGGGCCGGACCGAGCGGATCGAGGCAAAGGTCGATCCGCATCTCGCCTCGCCCGTGGTCGAGGTCAGCTGACATGACTGATCCAGCATACTTGCGCCTAGATCTGCCGCCGACGGCCTCGCCCCAGACAGTTCTGCGCGCGGCGGTCCGGGCGCTGCACCCCGACACGCGCGCCGTGCGTAGCTTCCGTACGGCGCGCAAACGCTTCTACCGGCAGATGCTCTGCGCACACGCCGCGCGTCAGGCCGCAGGCGATCCGCCATCCGGCTGATCGCTTTGCCTCATCCCCTTATCTCAATCCAGCGCCCGGCCCCTTGGCCGGGTTTCTCAATCTCAGGAGGTCCCAATGGCGGATTACTTCACTCATTTCTCATGCCTGATCGACGTTGGCAGTGCCGACAAGGCTGCCCGCGCGCTTGCGCTGTTCCAGGAACTGCGCGTTGCGGATCAGGACGCAGACGACCTAGAGGTCGCGGGTTTCACCCTCGTGCATCAGGACGCGCCCGAGGGAAACACCCTCTGGATCCATGACGACGAACACGGCGATGTCGAGGCGGTCATCCGCTTCGTGCTGCGCCTTGCGGAAGATCTCGATCTCTCCGGCCTCTGGGGATTTGAATATGCCAACACCTGCTCTCGTGCCCGGCTTGGAGCTTTTGGCGGTGGCGCGCATGTCATCGACCTCGGCAAGCGCACCACGATTGGTTGGACCAACACCAACGAGTGGCTTGCCGCCGCGCTGAACGGGGAGGACGTCGATGCCTGAGATCATCTGCACAACCGTCTACCAGTTCCCCGAGCTTTCCGACGCGGCCAAGGACAAGGCCCGCAGTTGGTATCGCGAACTTGGCCCCCACGACGACTGGTGGGATGCGGTCTACGAGGATTTTGAGCAGGTCTGCGAAATCCTCGGCATCCGCCTGAAGACCACCCCCGTCCGCCTGATGGGTGGCGGGACGCGGGCCAAGCCCTGCATCTGGTTTTCAGGGTTCTGGAGCCAGGGGGATGGGGCCTGTTTTGAAGCATACCTCAGCCACGCCAAGGGCGGAGCCGCGCGCATCCGGGACTATGCGCCCCAAGACACAACCTTACACGGTATCGCTGACCGGCTGCAGGCGATCCAGCGGCGCAACTTCTACCAGCTCGCCGCCGAGGTCAGCCACCGTGGCCGCTACTGCCACGAATACACCATGTCGATCGACGTCACGCGCGACAGCCCGACCTGGCAGCCGCCCACCGAGGACGCAGAGGAGACCGTGACCGAGGCGCTGCGCGATCTGGCCCGCTGGCTCTACCGCCAGCTTGAAGCCGAATACGAACACCTCACCTCGGACGAGGCCATCGAGGACGGCATCATCGTGAACGAGTACAGCTTCACCGAAGAAGGGCGGCGGTTCGGGTGAGGACTATCGGGCGATTGACCTGACGAGCGTCACCAGGGGATCAAAGTTGTGCTGATCGGCCGATCTCAGCGCCGCGATATAAGCCGAGCGGTGTGCACTGTCGGCGCTCAGCGTTCCGCCGCCGGACCAGTCGAGGAAGATATCCGGATCGATCTTCGCCAAGTAGGCGTCTGCCACGATTCGGGCCCAACGTCCGTTTCCGTTCGCGAAGGGATGGATCCAGACCAAGCGATGATGAAGGCGCGCAGTTGCTTCCAGTCGATCAAAGCTCTTGTGGTCACGCCAGTAGCGAGCGTCATCGAGGCAGGTGCGTAGCTCGGTCGAAATGTGCCAGACCGGCACGCCGATGTTCTTCTCGGTCAAGCGATAGACGCCCGCCCAATCCCAGACCTCGCCGAAGAGGCGCTTGTGGATCTCGCGGACGGCAGCATCGGTCAGCAGATCGAACGACTTGGATCGTCGGTCGAGCCAAGTCAGACCGGTGATGATGTTCTCGCCTTCGAGCTCGTTCAACTCGCCGCGGGTCGCGATGTGCTTGGCCTTGAGGCCAAGCAATTCGTCCGGTGTCAGGGGCGTCGCCCCAGCGGGTTCATGAAACTCCAGCGTCATTGCCAGAAATCCCGTCGGCCTTCGCGGATGATGTCGGCCGCCAGTTCCTCGACCATCTCGGCCTCGCTGCGCAGCCCCTCGCTTTGCTCTTCGAGCGCCATGTGCGCGCGCGTGCGCTGAATGATGCGGCGGGCTTTTGCGCGCGCTTGAGCCAGGACGATCTCCTCGACTGGGCCCTCGCGTGGGACGATGCCATAGACGACACGTCCGCCCATGGCTTCGGCGATCTTCTCGAGCTGGTTCAGCGAGATCGTTCCCGCCTGCTCATTCTTGATCGATGCGTAAATCGTGTTGCGCGACACATCGAGACGTTCGGCAAGGGCGGGCGCGTTCATCCCGATCGCTTCCTGAAACGTGGCGATCCAGCCGCCGAACGGCTTTGCAAGCGACTTTGCCAGGCTGGCAGCCTGGTTGATCCGGTCTTGGGCCTGACGTTGCTTCGCGCGGGAGACGGACATTTGCCAACCTGAGATTTTGCATTCACATGGGTATTGCAATGCCACTGTATGGCAAAGTGCCTACGTAAGCAATATCATAGTTGCGCATTAAT
>NZ_CP061498.1:3440000-3537072 GCF_014681765.1 Roseicitreum antarcticum | reverse complement strand
GGAAACCCTGTTCCGGTTCACGATCGCAGCAGCGTGAACGGTCCGTTGGGGCAAACGGGTGGCGAAAGACATCCAGTCGTCGATCCCATCCGGCTTCAGGTAGTAAACGGAACGCTGCCCCGCCTCACTGATGTCGAACTCGGACAAGGCGGCCTGGTAGACTGACCGCACGCCGCCTTGCTCGAATTGCAGCGCCTTGATCTTCACGCGGAAGTCGACCGTATCCCCGTTCTCGACCCGAATTGCGAGGTTCGCACGCACCTGGTTTGTGGCGGCGTTATCAAGAGTGCGGGAGATCGTGCGCAGCGTCTCTGTCGCAGGGGCAACCGGCTCACCAAATGTCGCCTCAGTCTCGGAGTTGGGGGCGGTCTCGCCGCGCACGTCGATGCGCACACCCGTCTGCGCGTTGCCAGGCGCTGCCCCTGAGACGCGCTGAACCAGATAGCTTCCGGTCCACGTCTGCCCCGACAACGCGGCCGAGCGGGTCAGATCCGGACTCACAATGGAGAAGAAGGAAACCGCTGTGGCGGTCCCCACGACATCATATAGCACGAACGGCAGCCCGTCAGTGTCGATGCCCGAACCGGCCTTCGTACAGGTGATGCCGTTTGCGACATTCGTTTCCGGCCATGCGACAGCCGAACCGACATCCGCGCTGCGTTTGGCGCGATTGCGGATGCCCGACGCCGGGTGCCGCCCGTATGTCTGCCGGGCGGCACTGGTGGCCTGTGTGGCCACGACGGCCCCGTTGCCATCGCGCAGCGCCGCCACCGCCTGCCCGGGCTGCGCCAGCAATGTGCCCGCCGTGTCGGTATAGGCCAGATCGAGGCGGGACAGATCCACGACCCCTGCACCCAGCGCCTGTGGTTGCCATGGGTTGATTTCGCTCAGCGGCCCTGCGCCACAGGCCCGCGCAAAACGGATCAGACGATCGATCTCGTCCTCGGAAAACGCGCCCGCGCGGATCACCGCGCCAAGGATACGCCCGGTACCACCCGACACGGTTTCGACCGCGCCTGCGGGCGCGCCGTTCCATGTTGTCGGACCAAAGATGAAGTCGCCGCCCGCCGCGATCGACAGGTCTGAGACCATGCACCCGGCATCACCCAGCACAAAAGCCTGCCCGTTCAAACCTCCGGCAAACACGGACGCAGTTCGCAGCATATCGCTGACGCCATCAAACCTGATGTAATCAACACTCGGCTGCCTGACTGCGTCACGGCGAAGTTGTCGGCGGCGGTGATCTGCACATCAGTCGCCTCGACGCCGATTTCCAGCTGTGGGGCAGAAACATCGAGCGTGATGTCAATCGCGCCCGAAGCCCACGACAGCGATATTTCGCCGCGTATGCTGGCGATTGCCGGGTTGCTGATCGTCCCAGCCGTGGACCGGCGCACATCATCGGCCAATGTGTCGCTCAGCGTTGTTGACGAAATCCCGCCTGTGTTGTTGCCCCCGCATCGTCACCGATCAGGTTGAAAAACACCGCGTTGATGTTGGTCTGGTCGCCCCCCACGCGCTGAAGCCATACGCTGTGAACCCAGTCCTGCGATGTCTCGACAGGTATCTGATCCACGCCGCTGGCAAAGCGGATGCGGGGCGATCCCGTTGGAATGCCGTTGATGCGGATGCGGACGCAGGGACGCCCGTTCTTTTCGGCGAGCGACAGGACCTCGACCGAGCCTGCGGGCATGTTGGTCACGGACCAGTAGCTGGGCAGCGCGCCACCGGCCCCCACGACGCCGCACTTGCCACGCCCTTCCCGCTATTGGGAAGGCGGTTACGAAGTCCCGATGTCGGGCGGCGCCCAAAGGCAGGCTGGGCTGCACCGGTCGCCTGTATCAGGTGGCGCGCGTTGAGGCTGTTGTCGCTGACCCTGCCGACGGGCCCACCGAAAGCAGCGGGCGTTTCACCTGCAACGTCGGCGCGGGCGAGGTCGGGCAGCATGGTCAGGCCAACTTGGCTTTCCGCGAAGAAAGTAGCGGCCACCCACGCTTCCGGATCATTGAGAAGGTTGGCCAGCGGCATCCAGGTAATGGCCAGATCACCATTGAGAATGGGCGTCAGCAGCTGCGCATTGAACACATCCCGCACATCTTCGAGATAGGCAAGGCTGCTGGCATCCCAACTGGCCAGGCTGACCAGCTTTGCCGCGATCTGGTCAGAGGAATTTTCCAGCCCGGTAAAGTCTGCCGTGATCTTCGTCATAGTGCCACCTCATCATCCCATTTTGCGAATAGTCCACCTGACGCCCAGGTCTGGGGCATAGATCCGGCAGAAGCGTCGGAAGCCTGGGCAACCGCCTCTGCCCAAGCTGGGCTTAGCGTGGGGATGCGATCATCCCATTGCAGCGCCGTGAACCACGATGACCCCGGGGCGACGGCACGCAGCACCGCCAGCAATCGCGCGGCGATGCCATTGCCTTGCCGCGCGATGGGGCTGGCGAGGCCCCGAAGGCCGGAAAGAATGTTACGCATGGCCCACCTTGACGCGTTGCGCATTGACGTGCGGCTTGACCCAGACCCGGCGCGGCGCGGCCACCCCAGACCCAGATCAGCCAGTGGTATCGCGCGCTCGCCCTGATCGGCGCGGTAAAGGTCAGCGCCCAATTCATCCGTCGGAGCCGTGCCATCTGCCGTGCATTTGACGAACGCGCTGTCGTAGGACAGGCCCTGCAATTGGAATGTGAGTGCCGTCACATCGGCATCAGTGATCTGGGTCCACTGCCCGGGGCAGTGGATCGTGGTGTATCGCGGCATAAGCGCCTCCTGCGGGTTGATTAGGGTGTGGTGATGGGCGCCGACGTCAGCCAAACACCATAGGCATCGGCGTTCTGGCAGCGGGCTCGAAACTGGTAGGTCGTTCCGCTGACCAGTGGGGACAGGCTGTCGGTCCTGTCGGCGGGGTATGGCCCCCTTCCCCGCCCGAAAAGCTCGCGGGCAATGCTATTTCTCGCGCGGGCTGCCATGGCCCGTCTGCCTGCCTGAACTCCCAATAAATCGCTTTGGCCAGCGGATTGACGATATAATCGAAAAACCCGTTTGATGTTTCCGGGGTGGTGCCGGAAATCGGCACGGGGAAGGCCAGATTGATGATGCCGCCAGACAGCGTGGCGGTGAACGCTACGGTCGGGATAGCCGGGTCGGGCGGAGCCACATAGCGGACATATCGATCAGGCTCATCTGTTGCCGCATCCCAGGCATAGACATGCGCCGAGGTCTCGCGCAGCGTCATGGGCAAAGCCAAAGCCACCCCGTCCCCCTGCCCCATCCACTCGGCAGGTGCGGTCTGGGTGACCCGGTATGTGCCATTGCGCGCATCACCTGCACGCGGCAAGGCCAGCGCGGCCACGGATCCTGCCACCGCAGGCAAAGCCGACGGCGGGAATGTCGCGGTGAACTCTCGCTGCAGCGCCAGACCACGCGCGGTGATCTGCTGGATACGCGCCGCCTGGCTGGCCGAGAACACGAGGTCGAGCGGCAAGGCGCGCACATCATCCTCGGACCCATCCCAATTGTCCCGCACCGGCGCAGGCGTCAACTCGGACGATTCCCATTGCGCCAACGCATCAGGGAACACCGCCTTGACGGCGGCAGGGATGTCGCGGGTCGGCTGGGTCGCACGGAACTTGACCGGACCATCACGCAAATAGTCCGAGAGCGACAACACCGGCGCTGCATAGGCGCCGGGAGCATAGCCCAACCGTCCGCCCACGCGCATCAGCGCACCCGCCCCTGCATCGACAAGGGGCGTGATCTGGTTCACCAACTCACCCGTGCCAATGAACGTCACGATACCGCCGACGCGGTACCGAGGTTCCGTGCCGCCCGCAGCCAGCGCCACATCTTGATCGGCGATGTCAGCAGCGTCAGTGAAATCCGAGACGCGCAGTTGCGCCAGAGGGTAGCGCGCTGTCGGGTTGAAGCGCAGGGCGTCCAACAAGCACAGCGCCTGATTGTCTGAAACCTCCCAGGTCGCCGGATCATCAGGATCCTGATTGTCGTCACGCGGATCCCACACGGGGGTCCAATCAGCCTCGACCTCGATGGCGGGCGGGGCCGATGGCCAACGCTCCAGGCGACTGGCATCCGGGCCAGCGACGACCCGCACCCATAACACGCTGCGCCCTGTCCATTTGTCACTGGTCCAGAACTTTGCAGTATCCCGCCCGGTCAGATCGCCCATTTCTGCAAGAATACGCGCAGGCGGATGGCCCTGATCACCACGGCCCAACCAGCAATTGAAATAGCCCGAAAACGGAGTGTTTACCGCTGCCGCGCCCGGACTGGTCAGCAAGGCCCGCCAGTTCAGGGTGACGCCACCTGCGGGCGCCGCGCTGGGGATCGTGACCCCGAATGTCGTGGCCGTGATCTGGCCGATCACGCCCTTGATCGTGCTATTCCACGCGGCACAGTCAGCGGCGACGGGAGCGCCCGGCAAGGAATGCGTCACAGTGGCGAACGTCGCGCCCTCCACAATCGTCACGGTGCCAGACCGCACCTGGCCGAAATCCAGCATGTTCCCCACCAACCCTACCGAGCGCGCGTCGATCAGCAAGCGCGCGTTCGTCCCCGCGCAAGGCCGCGAATTGAGCAGGATGCATCCATAGAGAACGCTATCCTTGACGACCCATCCCGGTGCCCATGAGCCACGGATGCGCGCGCGTTTGCCATAGGCAAATCGGTAGGGCGGCAGGCTGGTGGGGATCGACAGTTCACGCGACAGATCCGCACCCTGCGAGCGTCCACCCATCAGCGCCTGACTGGCCACCGACAGCAGCAGCGACCCGCCAATGTTGACGATGGCGCCCGCCAATGCCTGGCTGAGACCAGCAGCCACCAGTTTGCCGATAATCATCTCAGGCATGTTGCACCGACCCAAAACAAAGAACGACACGATCGGTAGAGGCAAAGCCGCCATCTATCCGGCCCGCCCATTGCTCGTGCCCCAGCCCGATGCCCAGAACGAACCGATCGGGCAAGCGCAGGAGGCCGACTTCACCCGCCGCGCCCACGCCCGCATGACAGCCCGCCTGCGCGGCCAGCCGGGTTGTCATGCGCCCCAGCCGCCCCAAAGCCGCACCAGCGCCATGCGCCCGCCTCCGTCGTGTACTGGCCGCGCAAGGGGGCCATCGGGTCGACCCCATGCAGCGCCTGGAACACATCGCTGGCGCTGGTGCAGCAATCGGAAGCGCCCCAGACAAAAGGCCCGCGCATATGGGTCAGCACTGCATCCATGACCTGATCGTGCGTCACCATTTCGGGATCCCCTCGGCGAGGTCCGCCCGCGCCTGTTTGACCCAGCGACCCGCCGTATCCGCAGGGTCGGTGCGCAACTGGTCCTCATAGGTGTGATAGGCGGACCCGCGCGCGCGCTGCGACGGCCCGTAGGTCAGTTGCAGATCAATCAGACGCTCGACAATATCACCGGCCCATTGCTCGGTATCGCTGACAGCGCCCACCGAGCCGTAAAACACGCTGAACGGATCGCCGATCAGCACCCGTCCTGCGCGCGCCGTAGTCACCCCGAACCATACCTGCACTTCGGCATTGCGGGCATCCTCGGCGTCGATCAGATATTGATCAATCAGGTCGGGGCTACCGCCGATCTGCGCGCCACCTTCGGCCATGGTCAGACCCTGCGCCTCGGACGGCAGAGACAGCGCAGCATTCAGCGCATCATACCCCACGCCCATCCACTCGTGCCCGCCCCAATTCAGGGTGCCGGTGCCAGAATGCACACGCACGGGATCATCGGGCCAGTCGACGAATACCAGCGTGATGGGATGGAAACCCCCGGCCGCAATTGCGGCAACCGTTGCCGGGTGGATCTCGCGCGTCAGTGCCATGGGTAGACCTCGACCGTGTCAGGATGGATTTCATCGGCCAGAACCTCGCGAAACGACCAATCATAAAACCAGTTTTGCCCGGTCGGCTGGACGGCACGGGGCATTTCCAGCACCTCGAACACCGCCGATTCCTGATCGGTCACACTGATCACACCCTTTGGCAGGGCAGAGTGCAGGCTGATCCGCGCGGTGCCGTCCGCTTCGGCATAGACGGTGCGCACAGCGCGCGCGGTCGCTGACGCCAGATCGAGCGGGTAGGATCGCACCACGTCATGTGCGCGACAGACCAGCGCCCTCGGCGTCAGACCCTCCAGCGCAATAGCCGGGAAACCACGATGGTCAGCAGGCACGCCGATCAACATGGGGCCGACCACGAGGCCGCCCGCCACGGCAACGTTGTCGCGCCAGATGGCCGTCAGGTCGCCTGCGCGAAACCCGGATGGATGCGACACCAACCCCCCGGGCATTTTCGCCGCGACAGCATCGAGGTGCCAGTTCACCGCAGGGCTGGTCAGGCGCACCAGGTTGATACCCCCGTCCAGCAAGCGTTTCAGGCTCTCTGAATATCCCGCGCCATCGCGCGCACCGGACAGGGCAGAAATACTCACATGCGCCACACGCCGGGCAGGCCCCGCGCTCGACACAAACCGCTGCCCCGAGAAAGCCGAACGGCTGCGACGGACAGGCGCCACCTCGGTCCATTCACTCGACACAGCAAACAACGGCGGGAACGGATAGATGACAGTCATCGGAAAGGCACCTCGCGGTTGGCGCTGTAGGTGGCCGCGACCGAATCCCGGACGATGCCGGACCGGGCACGGGCGACGACCTGGCCGCTGGTCCGCTCGATCGCCGCTTGCAGTTGGCCGTTGTCATCAACGCGCACCACCACCTCGGCGGTCCCGCCGCGTGGCGCACCCCCGCCTGACAGCATTTTCGCGGTATCATTCGCCGAATAGACCCGCGACGTCGCCGGGAGGTCGACCAGTTCGATCCCTTCCTCTCCCACCGCAGTCAAGCCACCGCGCCACGAGTTGGTACCGCGCGCATTGCCCGGCGCGAACAACTTGCCCAGCCACCCGAAAAACCCACCCCCCGATGACTGCTCCGCCACCTGCATCAGGCTCATCTTGAGCTGGGCTTGTGCGATCTGGGCCAGCATCTGCGACAGCCCCGACCGCCAGTCCCCCTTGACGATCGAGCCAATCAGGCTGGCCGCCGCGTCCACGCCCTTCTCGAGGCTTGCGGCCACGCCATCGGCGGCATCCTTTACCTGCGCCAACCCTCCTGCCGCACCCCCGCCAGACTGCTCCATCTCGGCCAGCTGCGTATTGAGCTCATCGGCAGTCACCGCAGCGGCGCCCTGTGCCTGATCACCGCGCGCAACCGCATCGGTCAGAGCGGCCATTGCCTCGCGCGCCGGGGTGAAACCCTCTGCCACCATGCGCGCGGCACTGGCCCGCAATTCGTCCGCTCGGCTGGATGCAGCCGCAGCCGATTCCGTAAAGCCATCAAAGGTTTCCCATGCCCTTTCAGCAGCATCCCCGATGGATTTTGCAGTGTCTTCAAGGCCAAGACTTAACGCGTTCTGACCGAGGACTGTCAGCAGCCGTGCCCAGGCCGATGAAATATTCTGAACCATGGAATAAAACGTGGCCTGAATATCCAGCCAAACCGCTTGGACACCCGGCACAATGGTTCCGGCGCTGGCGACGATGCCTGCCCAGACGCCCTTGGCCACGTCCCAAAGCAGCGAAAGCGCATTGCCAAAGCCCCCCGCGCCCCGGATCAGATCGGCAAACCAGCTGATACGGCGAAACACCGCAAAGACCGAAAAGAAGTCGAAGATCTTGCGCCCCAGATCCCCAATGGCGCCCATGCCCTCGAATGCGCCTTCGGTAAGATCAACAATCCAGCTTATGAACCCACCGCCGACCGTCGCGACATCGCGCACTGCGCCGACCAAAGCGGCAAACCCCGCGCCCAGCCCGTCGACAATGCTACGCAGCAGGCCGCCCTGTCGAAGGCTGTCGGTCATGGTCTGGGCCAATTCACCAAGCGCAGGCAACAGTGCAACGGCAAGCTGCTGGCCAAGCGCGCCCGATATCATCGAAAGCCGCCCGATCTGGTCATTTGCGGCCTCGATCGCGCTGGCATCAACGTCAGAAACCGCCAGGCCATAATCCTCGATATCCGCAGCCGCAGCGCGAATACCGGCACCACCGGCAGTGATGAGGTTGACCATGCGCCGGTCTTCGATCCCCAGATCGCGCAAAAGCGCGCTGGCCTGCCCCGCATCATAGCCCAGATCCGCCACCGCGTCCGAAATGGCCGCGACCCGGCCATCGACATCCATGTCGCGCAATTCCGCAGCATCGAGCCCCAGCCGCGCCAATGCCGATGTTGAGCCCTCGGTCGGCATGGCCAGCCGCGTGTTGAGGTTTTGCAGCTGGTCTGCCAACTGCGTGACCTCGACCCCGGCTTCAGACGCGGCCAGCTTGACCGCCTCCCAGCCCGCCAGCGATCCATCGACGCGGCGCGATGCTTTTGCGGCCTCATCAATGGCGCTGGCGCGCGCGCGGGGCCCACCACGGCATAAGCCGCTGCTCCGGCGGCGGCAAAGCCAACCGTGACCGGCGTGATCAACCCCGACCGAAGAGAAAGCCCCCGCAAATCCGGTACGCGCCCGGGTTGCCGCCCCTTTCACGCCCTGGTCAAAACTGGTCGTGTCCAGCCCCAGTTGCGCCCGCAAACGCCCCACAAATCCTGTCATTTTCGCCCCCAAACCCTTGCCCGATACTCTGCCATTGAAATTGCACCCAGCTTGTTGGCCATGCTGGACAGCGCCGCTGCCAGCGCCTGCGGCGGCAGTTGTTTGCGCGGGCCATCGGCTTGACTGACCTCATCCACCAGATCGCGCAGTTCGGTGGCCGAGGCGCGTGCACCGTTCCACGCAGCGAGCAGCGTGTCGGTGTAGGCGCGCCGACGCGCCAATCCAGCGCCCCGAAGCACCCGGAACACGCCCCGAATGGTATGCGACCAGAACGCGGCGGGATCACAACCCGCCGCGCACCATTGAACGTGCAGCGCTTCGGCCCATTGCATCAGGGATTCGGGGGCGTCTGCTTTTCCGCCGCCTCGCCTTCCGGCGCAGGATCGGGGCCGCGCGCTGCATGGCTTCGCGCGCAGCCTTGACCAAAGCCTCGCCATCAGTGCGCAGAAGGTCACCCACATGGCGCAGCGTCAGGTCGGGGCGTTTCTCACGGGCGCTGGCATAGACCATTGCCCGCACAGCCGAGACGGTGGGGCGCACGCTGGTCTCCATTCGGTGCAACTCGCGGGTCGCATCAAAGCCCCCAGCGGTCATCACCTCCTCGAAGTCGCAAACCGCGTTGATGTCAAAGCGCAGGTGCAGCGCGCTGCCATCCGAGAGGGTCACGACGACGGTTTCGCGGTTCGGGCCCCCCATTATTCTGCCACCGTCGACATGAGCCGCCAGGTCGCCCGCATGGCGACGTTGCCCTTGATCGGGCCGCGCGGCTTGTAGTCCTTCAGATAGGCAAGGAATGTCCTGGTCTTCTTGCCGGTCCCGGTGCCCACACAGATTTCCAGCAGGTGCAGCTCCTTGGCACCGGTACTGGCATCACGGGCGTTCAGGCTCTCAAGAGCGGTGTCCCATTCCGAGCCGACGTCGTACATCATATCGACCGAGAAATCGACAGCGGGCAAAAGGCCCGGCATGTTCTCTTCTGTCGCACCGGGCGACGATTGGTTTGTGATGTCCAGATCAGCGGGCATCTGATCGGGGAATTCGACATCCTGCAGGCCGGTGCCCGGGGTCCATGTGGGGGTTTCGCCGCGACCAACGCGGATCGTTGACCCGTGGGCCAGCAGTGGCGAAATCGAGAAAGCGGGGGCAGGCATGGGTAATCCTCCTATGGGATGGTGCGCGCGCGATGATCGGACGCGGCGAAAGTCAGGGTCAGGGTGCCGACGCGAGGCGAACCCGCGGAAATATCAATAGCGGATGATCGCAATTCGAAATCGCGTCGGGCTGACTGCATGGCAGCTTCGATCGGGCCGATCAGCGCTTCGGCATCATCGTCGAGTGCATCTTCAAGAGCGGTGCCATCATCACCTGTGCGCTCGACACGCTTGATGACCACCACTGCGGTCAGATCGAGGGCCGTGGTGTCTTGAGTGGCAGCGCTGCATTCCTCCGAAGGGGTCGCAACGCCGATCACCGGCAGGGCTTTGGGATCAAGCGATTGCGCCCATGCGCTGATGACCGGCGCTGTGGCCAGCGGCCCGTAAAGTGACTTGATTCCATCAATGGCCGCGCGCAGATCTGCACGCAGAGCCTTGCGTTCGCCGCTCATGCCTCGACCTCATCCAGTTCACAGACAAGATGGGCATCGACGGCAGGTGATCCTTGGGGATGCGCGTTGAGGACCCGGTACAAATGGCCCCCGAATGCCACACGATCCCCGCGGGCGATCTCGGGGACGAGGTCCTGGCGCACCCGCCACGTCGGACTGGTGAGCAGGGTCTCGACCCCGTCCGGGCCGATCGCCTGCACCGGGGTGCGACGCCCGATCGACTGGACGATCCGCGTCGCGCCCGCGCCGGGGGTGTAGCTGACGGCATCGCCGAACACATCCGCGACAAGCCCGGCCATGCCGTCAAACAAACCCATCAGCGTACCGTGCCGTCCAACAGCACGGTGCCGGTTGCGCTGGGGTTGACGGCGGCGGCGAGAGCCGCGCCGACAAGGGTGTTGCCCGAGCTGGTGGTGGTGAACACGAAGTTCGTGTTGTCCCAGTAGACGGCCGCGCCCACGGCGCCTGCGCGCTGGTCTTGGCATGGGTGTAGACGCCGCGCCGCTGCACCTCAACCGGGGCACCGCTGGCCGCATCATGCACGGCAATGCCGAACACCTTGCCGACCAGCATGCCCTCCCCGGATGTGACATCGCGCGGTGCCGCAAGCGACACAACCTCGCCGATTTGCATAAAGTTCTTCATGGCTTTCCTCTGTATCTGCCCGTTCAGGGCGCTGAAATGACAAACGGGCAGCCCTTGGCCGCCCGTCCTGGTGGTCATCGTGTCAGGCTGGTGGGGTTACCCGCCCGCGTTCTTGTAGCCGCCGCGATAGTCGGTCGCGCCGCTGGCGAAATCGAGTTCAACCGAATAGCCAAGGCCCTGCTGGCCGAAAGGTTCATCCATGCGCATGCGCGGGCCTTCCTCGCCCTGCAGGTAGCCATACATGAACACCGGCGCGCTGCCGGGATCAGCCAGCAGGTACCACCCGTTGCCGGTGATATAGGGCGAAGCGACGACCTGCAGCGCGCTGACATAGGGTTCACATTGTCAGCCTGCGCCGCCTGGATGGGGGCAACCAACTGTTGCGCTGCGAACAGCTGCTGCGGGCCCACCAGCAGGATCGAAGGTGTGATCGCAAGGAACGGATCATCCTTGCCCACGCCCTTGCGCTGCATCATCGCCTCGAACCCCTTGGCAACCGCAGCCGGAGTGATCGCAGCTGCGCTCGCCGCCTTGGTCTTGTCGCTGGCATTGAACACCTGGCGCCCGGTTTCCCGCAGGGTCGGGCCATCGCTGCCCGCCCCGGCAAGAAGCATCGCATAGAACAGCTGATCCTCGAACGCCGCCACGGCCCGACCACGCGTGGACAGCAAGCGGTCGATCGCGCCCAGATCATCGTTCACCATCATCTGGCGACTGATATGGAACTTGCGCCCATAGGCGGCCAACGCCACGATTTCCGACTTGTCACCGACCGTGCCGGACTTGATTTCACCACCTTCGCCGATGGGCATCAGGGTGGGCCAGTCACCAATCGCCGCAATCGGCGTGGGGCGGAAGTCGCTCATGTCGATGCGCTCGGCGATCGCGCGGTAGGTCGGCTGGGCAGATTGATAGGCTTGCGACAGCCGCTTGTTCAGCGCGTTTTCAAAGATCGCCGGGAAGTCGCTGACCGAGTGCGACCCGAACGCCATCTCAATGGCGCGCAGTTCACCCGCGCCACGCTGCACACGCCCACGCTGGCCCGCCGACATTGCCGCCATTTCGGGCAGGCTCAGCGCCATGTAATCGCGGGCGGGGCCGTTCACCATGCGATCACGCGACAGGCGGGCGACGATCGCGCCCTCGATGCCGGTGCGGCGGGTTTCGACCTCATCGCGCGTGATGCGGGCCGAGGGCCATGGGGGTTGATGCGCACTTTCTTGTCCTTTCCGCCGCGTTCGGCATTGATTTGCGCCACGGTCAGACCGCGCGAGATATAGCTGCGGGCCGACGCCATCGGCAGGTTGTTGCGCTCGCAATAGGCCAGCACCCCGACGGCCGCCGCACGGGCAACTGCGGGTTCATCCTCGACCTCATCATCTTCGACTTCGTCTTCCTCGGCGTCAGGCTCATCGATCTCCGCATCTGCCGTGGTGTCTGTGGTCGGGTCATCCTCCTGATCGACGGCTTCAGGATCATCCTCGACCATCAGGTCATCTTCCTCGGCCTCGATCTGATCCTCTTTGGTGCTGGCAGTGGTTTTGGCGGGCGCTTTGGGCGCGGTCTTTGCTGCAGTCTTTGCCATGGGTTTCCCTTTCGGCTTGGTGGTTGTGGTTGGGGGTGTGCCGGCCAACATGGCCAACACCTTCGCGCGCGGCGCAGCGCGGGGCCGCGCCCCGGCCACCGCCATCAGCCCTTGGGGGGCATGGTCGTAGATACCGTAATCGAACGCCGCGAACGCGGTCGCCTCGATCTCATCATCGCTGCTGGTGGCAAAACCTGCTGCCAGCGCCTCGGCGCCATCGAGATACGTCTCGGCGCGCATGATTTCGCGCGCCTCTTCCACGGGAATGTCGGCGCGCGCGGCGTAGATCTTGGCGTAGGCATTGGACAGGGTGCGCAGGTTTGCCGCCGAGCGCAGGTGGTCCGCCTCGGTCCCGCGCCCCTCGACAAACCAGTTTGCCGGATCGTGGATCATCATGATCGAGCCGATCGGCATGGTGATCGTGTCGCCTGCCATCGCGATCAGGCTGGCAGCCGAGGCCGCGATCCCGTCAATGACGACATGTATCGCGTCCGGGTAGTCCTTGAGCGCGGTGTAGATCGCCTGCCCATCGGTGGCGATGCCACCGCCCGAGTTGATGCGTATTGTCACCGGACCGGTAAACGTCTTGAGGTCCGCGCGCACCTGAGCTGGGGTAAAGTGCTCTTCATCCCAGAACGATTGCCCAACCGAGCCGTAAAGCAGAAGTTCATTCATCCTTGATTTCCTTGTCTTTCAAGACCGGCGGGGCGGCCCCCGGCACACCGTTGCGCGCATCCGTGCGCAGGATCAGGCTGTTCGCATCGCAAAAGCGGGCGTCCTCGATCAGCTCTTCGTTCAGACGCTCGACATCGACCCCGAAGCTGCGCACTGCCTGCTGGCGCGACATCAGACCGCCCTGCACTGCGGTTATGATCGCGTCGAATTCACGGGCCGGGTCCACGATCACCCTGCGCGGCGGCACCCAGTCCAGTTTGATCTCGGCCCAGATGTCTAAGCCCAGACGCTCTTCATCGACCTCTTGCCATGCGTCCATGAACAGGCCAGCCAGCGGCGCCATCATTTGCGGGATCATCATCAGGTGCTGCCAGGTGCTGACGTTCTGATCCATCTTCAGCCGCCCCATCCGGGCCGACGAGAAGTTCACCTGCGCCATGTCGCCGGTCAGGTCCTCGTAGGTAATGCCCAGACCGGCAGCCACAGACCGCAGGACCGACCGGGTGAATTCGTCATAAGCCTCAACCCCTGGGGGCGCGGCAAAGCTGATCTGTTCACTGTCACCCAGGTCGTAGATCGCGCCCGGCATGATCGTGTCCGGTGTCTTTGCCTCTCCGCTGCCGCCTGTTCTGAATGCCGCGAAGCAGGCCGCGATCTTCTGGCGCAGTAACTGGGCATCCTCATGGTCCGCCAGATCCTGCAGCCGCAACATGACAGGCGCGAACCAACTGACCCCACGGCTCTGTCCCGGACGATCCAGCCGGTAGATGTGCAACATCTCCGCTGCGGGCACGCGCATCGACACGCCCGATGCCGGGTGCATCACGGAATCCGAGCCGGGATGCTGGGGGAATATCCAATAGGCCACGCGCTGGCCTTCAGCATCATATTCCACGCCCTGGCGGATTTCGCTGCCATCGGCAGTTGTGCCCCAGCGGGTGGCATCGAGATAGTCGGGTTCCAGCACCTCGACCTGGAACGGCAGGCACCCCTCTACAAGGCTGTCTCGGTGCAAGCGCACGAGGCATTCGCCTGCGTCGACCACCGTGTTGATGACCAGCCGCTGCAGGCCGTAGAGGTTCAACTGTCCGCGCCTATCGATGGCCGTGGTGTCGAAATGGCGCTCGATCCACATCAACCCGCGCTTCTTGATACGCCCGGCGACAGTATCGTTGATCCGCTTGTCGACCAGAACCTTCGGGATGATGCCGTCCCCGGTGACGGCGCCCGCGATCACCGCTTGGGCACTGGTCGCAAACGGCGTGTTGCGCACCATGTCGCGCGCAAAGAACGCCAACTTGGTGCGCGCGCCGCTGGAGGCATCGGCGTCACCCCGACTGGCGCGCAGCGACCCGGCGCGGTGCCCCAGCTTCACAGCATCATATTGCGCGACCGCCAGGCGGGCACGGGCGCGCCTTGCCGCCCAGGACGGGGCGACAGTCGCGATGGCGCGTTCGATCGCGTTCATCGGTCAGCCTTTCTGATAGCTTGGGTAGCTGGGGCCAATGGCCGGGGCGAGGCCCAGGGCGCGTTCCATCATCGCCTTGATGCGCACCATTTCATCGAGGCTGCGAAACTCGACACTCTCGCCATTGATCTGCGCTTTGGTGATCCCCTTAGCCAGCATGCCGCAGAGGTTCTGATATTGCTCGATTGTCCAAATGGGCATCAGGTCAAATCCAGTTCTTGCGCGTGGGGATCCACGGCATGGCAGGTTCAGGCTTCGCTGCCGGTGCGCCAGCGGGATCCGCGCGAGGTACCGTCGCGGTTGCCTGCGTCGACAGGGGAACGACCGGCACCGCAGCGTCGAAGAGATCGGGCTGCCCATCGCTGGGCACAATGCTGCGCTCAGCCTCAAGGACCCCCCATTGTTCATCAGTCATCGAGGTCCATCCGCGCTTGCGCGCCCCAGCCTCTGCGTAGATCATCGTGTCCAGCGCCTCATTGCGACGCGTCGGCTCGACCAGTTCCCAGCGCGACACCATCACGCCCGAACTGCCGCGCTTGAGCACACGCACCTCGGCGGTGATCTGGCGGAAATACTCATCCCCGATGCCGCGCGCGATCGACACGAAGCCACGCGCGGCGGGATCAACCTTTTCCAGCCACCCGTAGAAATCAGCCTTCATCTGACTGACATTGAGCAACCAGCGGCGGCGCTGGTTCCTGACCACCCGCCCGCTGACCTTCCGGTCGGTTTGCGGGCGGATGGTCGGGCCGTTGGCACTGCTCGACCCTTTCACCGTGATGACGCGCGCCCACGGATGGCGCTTCGCCCAGTCCAGAACCGCGTCGGTGTAGGCGCCCTCATCAATCGCCAGAATATCCAGCGTCAGGGGCTGGCCCAGCGTGGTGCGCCAGCTGGACTTGAGCAGCGCATCGAGGGCATGGCGGCCCTCTTCATCCCCGATGTGATAGGGAATAATGCGATGCTCGATCACCCACCGTCGATGCTGGCGCCCAAAAGCCGCGATCGTTACCTCGAGCCGATCCAGCTGGCAGTCGACACCAGCCGCCAAAATCACGCCACAGGCGGGCACGCGGCCCATCGGCAAGAACGTCCCGTCTTCGCAACTCTCCACCCGGTCGCGCAGCTTCTCCCAATCGGGTCCCTTGGTGGCCTGTTCAAACGGCAGGCCCAGTACGTCGTTCCAGAAGGTCTGTTCGGTTTGCGATTCAGACGCAATCTGCACGGCGGGCAGATCCTCGACCCCCGACGTTGTGTTGGTCAGACCAGTGGCCTGCGCGTATTCCACGGCGATAGATGCCCAGTCACGCTGGGGCACATAGGCGCGCCACAGATGGAAGCCCGGGTGGTCGCCCTGTGGATTATGGGCAACCCAACGCCCGGCAGACACCATGCGCGCCTTGTGCGAATGGTCGATCACCGACCCGCATTCATCACAGGTAAAGCCCGCAGCATGCAGCCGGTCCGGGTCAATGTTGCGGCGAAAGTTCTCCCACAGAAACGGTGCAAAGTGCCCGCAGAACGGACATGGCACATGATAGTGCCGCTGGTCCGAGCGTTTGAACGCCCGGGTGATGCGACAGGTCCCCGCCACCTGCGGCGTCGACATGCGCACGATCTTCGCCTCATCAAACCCCGATGCCCGGCTGATCGCCATCTGTTCCGGATCGCCTTGGCGTCATCTCGAATTTTGCCACATCATCCATCAACACCAGGCGGCGGGTGGTGCCCGCCAGATCATCCGGCGATCCGCGCTGGTGACCTTCAGGGTGCCGTCGCGCCGCAGGTTTCCTGATTGTGCAGCGTGTCCGTCTGTTCGCCCCGACCATCGCCGAACACGTCGCGCAGGGACGGCGCGGACCGGCGAAAGGCATCCATTTCGTGCGCACCCACTCGGTCGCGGACGATGATGTCGGATGCACGACCAGACTGTCGAGCGGACCGTATTCGTGCCACGCCGCAGTGTCGGATCAGAACCGATACCTTTTGCCAAACTGCGCCGATCGCGCAGCGTCACTCGCCGGCAGGATGTTCAGTTCAGCACCTCGTGGATTTCCCGCAAGAACGGAAGCGATGATGTTGAACGGACCCGGAAAGGGCTGCGCTATCAAATACGATATTGTCCTGGCACCAGCGGGTGATGTCAGGCGGTGCGGTGGCATCATGGCAGCGGCAAGACCCCGCAGCACACATGCCTCCGCCGATGACAGGAAACCCATCTATGCGTCATCCTCCATTTCCGCAGCGCTCATGTCGACCGATGCCACCTGCTCTGTCAGGCGATCGGTGCGGATGACACGATGGGTGCGCCACAGATCCATCAGCAGCGCGCGAGCCTCGCGGTAATCGACGCCAAAGCGGTCAGCCACCGCCCGGGCACCATCGCGAAGCACGGTTTCGAACTGCGCAATCTCTTGCGCCAGTGCCTTGGCACTTTGGCGCTGCACTTCTTCAGCCAGGACCCAGCGCCCTCATCACGCTGGTTGTCGCGCCGCTTGCGCCGCGCGTCTTCTTCGGCGTTCTGGATCCGGGCCAGTTCATAGCGGTCAGGGTCGGATGCAGCGAGCAGCGCATCTTTCTTCGGGGCGGGCGTCGGCGCGTCAGAACCCTGCGACCGGATCTGGCGCCTGGTCTGCGCGCCGTTGCCATCAGCTGGCCGGGGTCCAGCGTCTTGCCAAGTGCTGTCGCGACTGCCGCAGCATCAAAGCGGCGGATCGACCCTCGCCTTGATAGCACCCATCAAGTTTCCCCTCGCTCACCCACTGACTGACCCGGGCGCGCGACACGTCAAAGTGGTTGGCGATGTCGGATGCGGTTAAGTTGCCCATGGCCCTTTCCACTTAACAAGCGCGTGTTAAGGCTTTGCTGATTGTTAACCCCCGACAAACTACCGCGGTGCGAATTACCGCTGGGAGGCGTCGGAAGGACCAAACGGGGGCCCGGGGGCTAACGCGTGTCCGGACTGCACGGGCGAAGGCCTTGCGCAGATTTCCTTCCAGCTTTTCCCGATATGCCTTGGCTACCGCTCCTTCAAAATCCAGACGCGGCTTGTAGACCGGCGCGCATCATCAAAGAGGGCAACCATGGCAGCCGTCCACCTGCAGTTCGCTTCCAGATACCCGGCGACAACTGCCCGGGCTTTGGTACAAGCGAGGCGCGCCCACGCTTGCGGCCCCGCGTCTTTGACGCCGCTGCGATCGAGGCAGCGCCACTACGCTGCGCACCAATCGAGGACACGACCTGATTGCGTTCCCCCGCGACCAGTTGCCGTAGGAATTCAAGCGCGCATTTTGGGTCGGGATCACAGCCCGGATGATCGTGTCGCTGATGACCCGATCATCGATCAGCCGCTCCAACGCTGTCTGGGGCCGCGCGCCGCCCTTGTTCTGGACCTTCAGGTAATGCCGCCGCGCAACGCTGGGTCGCTCCTGCACCATTGCCACACGTTTCGATTTGGTGGCCCGCCAGACCTGGAAGGCATTCAGCGTCCAGCGCGTGGGCGATCAAACTCGACTTTCATCTTGTCCTGAACCCCGCCAGCGCATCGTCTGCAGTCCAGTTCAGCGCCCACACCTCGATCTGCGGCAATTGCCGGTCGACAAAGGCACCTGACCTGCGGATGAAATCTGTGGCATCAAGCCGCATCATCATCGACATGGGCACCCCACAACGCAAAACGCCCGGCAGGGGGGTACCCTCCGGACGCAATTGTTCTGTTGGCACTTTGTCCATACAGTGAGATTTAAGTCAACATCTTTTTTGCCATGGCGCGCGCGGAGGCATGGCATCAGTGACCAACCAGCGGTCCAGACTTGCGCGCGCGAGCTGATCACGAACCGCCCGCAACGCCCGCCACCATGCGCTGTAGCGCGCCCGCGCCGCCTCGATCTGATGTGCCGTCGGCGTTATCAGCACGTCGCAGCACATCACATCGCGGGTCACCAACCCGCGCTTGCGGCTGTGTTCCTGCACGGTCCCGCAGACCCGCGTCGCCGCAAACACGCCGTGCTTGTGCTGCCGCCATTCGCGCGGCACCACGCGCGGGCGGGCGTCGCGCATCCAGTCGGGCACCGCGCGTGCGCGCCAGTTCGGCAAACGACACCGCCATGCCGCGCCCGCCATGGATCACCGGCAGCCGGCCACGATGGACGCCACGATGTCGGCATCGTCATGCGGCAGCGACCGGCCACCGCCGTCGATCGTGCAGCCAACCATCGCGCACTGCATCAGCAGGTACTCATTGCCGACCCCGACGCGCCCTGCCCCCGAGGTCGCCGCCATCTCATCAAACTCCAGCTGCGCAAACTCCACCGCGAACGCCCATTCCAGAAGCGCCACCACGCCCACCTCGACCTGCCCCGCCGGCGCACCGCGCCGCATCCTCAAACCGCATCGCGAACGCACCCATTACGCGCCCGCCGCCTTGGGGCCGACAGACTTCTTGATTGTCTCGACGCGCTTGAGCAACACGCGGGCATGATCACCGAACTTGACGACGGCGTCAGCATGCTCACGCGCCTTTTCCGCGTGATCCAAAACCTTCTGCTCGTGGACCCTCACTGATGCCACGAGATCACGGACCTGAGTTGCGACCTCATCCATCTCGGCGTTGCCGCCATCCGGGCCAAACATCTCCTCTCGGATCGAGGAGACCCATCCAAGCATGACGCCCTCACCAAGGATATCTGCAACGCTTTTGTCCGTGTCACCGCCTTTGTAGCGTTTAGCTTCATCATCGTAGCACACCTCCAGAATGCCGATGATTTCGCGCTTCTGTTTCGGCGTGGGCTGACGCGGTGCGATCTGGGCCACGTTGGTGCTCGCGGGGGCAGTGTCCATGTGCAATATCTCCTTTGATCGGCGCGCTTCGACGCAATTTGGGCAGTAGATTTTCTTGGAGATCGAATGCCATCCTTGGGCTTCGATCTTCTTGATGGCTTGTCCGGGCTTGCCGAGCTTCATGCTTGTCAGCCCGCTGACCATAATCCGTTTGTTGGTCACACCGTGGGCTGCACGGACATCTTTGACTCGGCCACAGCCTGTGCAGGTGCATCGTGCCATCTCCTCACCTCTCGGTCCTTTGACGGCCTCAAGCATCAGTTACCCCATCACCCTCGGCACGGCGCGCAGCACCGTCGCGCACGATGCGCCGCGCCTCGGCCTCATCACGCTGCCACTCCACGAGCCACGCCCGATCCCCATCCGACGCTGACCCGCGCGCGATGCGGCCCTTGATCAGCGTAATCTGACGGCTGTCTTCATTCGCCTCATCGCGTATTGAGCGCATGTCGTATGGCATCAGTGGGCGTCGATACCGCCGCAAGAACCGATAAAGCGGCACCAGCCAGCCCCCCGCCTCGGCCTGCGGCCCCTCGACGCTGGCCAGCCAGGACGACACGATGCGCGGCTGTTCAAACGGTGGAGGTTGCAACCCGTGGGCATGGTTGCGCACGATCACTTCGGACGGCCACTGATTGCGCAGCGGGCCGCCCGCTATGCCCATCATTTCCTCAGCCAGCGTCATCAGGTTCTCCGGGTCCATGTACGCCAGCGCGCCCACCAGCCGCCCCTGCATCTCCGACAGCTTGTCCACCGTCATCCCCTTCGGACGCACCAGCCCCGCATCTGTCAGCCGCCCGATCAGGTGCTGGCGCACGGCAGCCTTGCCGCCTGTTTCCACCGTCTGCATCGCGTCACCTCCTGTTCTCAGCACTGTTTGACTTCAATCTGCGCAACCCTGCCCATCTGGCGGATAAGGGTGTTTTGTATTGTCTGGTTTTGTCTTGTCCTGTCCTGTAGGGCAATTGCACCAGAGCCTTTGAAAAAAGGGCGAAACGCCCTGAAACCGAACTGCAATCCAACTGAAATGAAATGAAATACTACTGAAATGATTTCAGTTGATTTCAGCAGGATTTCACCGCATTTCACCGCCATTCCCACCGACCACACGCGGCCCGGTGACAGCCTCTGACAGCGCCAGACGCACATTGTCGTCGGTCACATACAACTCGCTTTGCCGCAGCCAGCCAGCCACCGCTTCGACGATCGCGCTGTTGTCGGCGTGCTTGCTGAATTGCATTGCCCTTAGCTTGGTCCGTACGCGCGACCGAACCACGGCCTCGCTCTGGGCCACCCGCGCCCGGTCCCGGCCTTGCTTGCGCGAATACATCCGCGCGCATTCATCCGCGATCAGATCATGCCCCAGAAACGCACGACGCCCATGGTCAGCGCCGTCGACAATGGTGGGTCGCCAGCCATAGAGCGCGCCCCGTTCGCGCGCGCGCCGCCAACCATCGACGTCAGAGCCAAACTTGGCCAGATCGGCCAGCACCACGTCATCATCGGGCAGCGTCCCTGCCGGGTCGCGGCGGATGGAGGCCGTCCACAAGATCACGGCGGTGCCGATCACATCGCGCCGCCCCTCGGCGCAGGCCTTGATGACGAAATCGGATCCCAGAAACCGGCTGACGAACAACGGCACCCAATCATGATTGGAGAGCGTTTGACCCATCGCCAGCGGATAGAACCACGCCTCCTGAGTTTCGGTCAGATCATTCATGATGCAGCCGCGTTGCCGTTCTGGGCCTCGTCGCCTGAAACCTCATCGCCCTGCACCTCGTCGCGCAAGCGGTTCAGCAACGCATGCTGATCGGCCAGCTTCGCCCCCTGCGGCAGCAGTTCGCGCCAGCGCGCCGTGATATCGGCAACAGGGATGCCCATCGCCTCCGAAAGCACGGGCACGGTTACACGACTTGCCAAGGCATCGACCATTTCCAGATCAAGCTTCGGCGTCCACACAACGGCCACAGATGCCTTGCCCGCGCCTTGGTCGCGCACCCGCATCGCTTGCAACTTCTTGTTGGTGCCAGGCAACGGACGCCGCAGCCTGGTCGCGACATGACCCCCGGTCTTCCCCCGGTTCATCATGTCGCGCGCGATCGCCTCCTCCTCTGGGGACCACGGTCCGGTGACGAGCTCGTCAGGCGGCGCGGCCGGTGGCGCCTCTGGGGGTTCGGGCTGCGGCGCAGCCTCTGAAACCTCATCCCGGACCGCCAAATCAGGGCAAGACTCGGTCAGACCGCCCTGCGAAATGTGCCGCGGCTGATCAGCCAACGGCGCACCGGGCACCGAAAGGTCGCCCAGATCTAGCGCCACGCCGATGCGCCGGCCATCTTCATAGGTCACAACCGGCTCTATCCCCGATTCAACCAGCGCAGCCTTGAAATCAACCAGCGCCTGCACAGCCATTGATCGCCGGGCGATCTTGTCTTGCAATGCGCGCACATCATCCCCGATTGCGCCGATTTCATCCCAACCCATCATCAACCTCCATCTTGTCGGCGCAGACAAACACCGGCATATTTCGATCCAAGGCCCATACGACCTCGTGCCAGATGCCGCGCGAAGCCGACCAGCCCGCGATATCAGCCACGATGACCGACTTGCAGGCCCACAGCAGCGGGCGGCACCACACCTCCCAGAACGCGGCATCCAGCGGATCAGGCACGTCCGCACCGACGCCGGTTGCGGGGCGTGAACTCAGCATTTCCACTGACTGCACCACCGGCGAAATCGCGGTGACGCCAGCCATTGCCAACCGCCGCGCGCAGGCACCGGCCCGGCCCGCAGCGTCAAATCCGGCAGTCTGGCAATAACCGCCATCATCACCCAGAACGTTGCGCGAAAACGGCGTGGCCAGATACTGGATGCCCGCAGGCGCATGCCGCGCGATCTCGTCGAGATCACAGCCGATGCGCACCAGCGGCGAAACACGGTGCCGCGCACCAGGGGCCATCAGCAGCGGCCATGCGGGGTGATCGGGAAAATGGGCCATCAGACACGTTCCCCGATCAAGACGCATTCGCCGGATATGCCATGCCCAGACAACATCACGCGGATCATTTCGCACGGCTCGACCCCGGCAAACCACGCCACAGCCATTGGCCCGTCTGCACCAGCGATCAGCAAGACAATGGTCAGGATCATGCAGGCCTCCGAAATTGAAGGACGCGGCGGCTTTGAGGTTCCGCTACCCGCTCATCGACCGATTGATGATGCGCCGCCGCGCCCACGACTGACGCCAGCGGCGGCAGACGTTGAGGCGGCAAAAATGCCCCCGACTGGTGCGCACCAGCCGGGGAAGTCGGGTGAGGAACAATCCACGGATAACCCGCCGTGCCGGGATCTGCGTGGGGGGCATCACAGCGGCCAGCCGCCCCCCATTGGCTGCTTCTCAGGCTGACCAGGCCCCACCGCTGCAATTTCGATATCGGTCGCGCGGGCCGGAATTCGTGGATCATGCGCATCATGCATCCACCTCATCACGCCATTCGGCCCGGATCGCGCGCACATGGCGGCTGACCGCCATCGAAGACAGGCCAAGCGCCCTTGCGCATTCCGACTGCGTGCCGCACGGGTGATCGCGAAACCACTGACGCACTTCCTTGCGGTTGAGCCAGCCTATCGCCTCGCCCGGATTGCGGAACTTCCTGCCGACACTACCCATCACAGTGTCCGCCCCATGAACTGGGCAAACCCCTCGGGGTCGGTATGCGCCGCATAGGCGACCTTCGGGCCGACCGGGCGCGACACACAGGCCAGCCAGTTCAGCGCGCATTGATAGGTCACGCCAAAGTGCGCCTTGATAGCCTGGGGCGTCCCGTGCCGGTGCAGCAGGTATGCCCGCCAGTTGATCGCAAACGCGGCATCCATCTGGCAGATCGTCAGGCGACCATGCACCCTGCCCCGCGCGCCCCGTTCATAGCCCAGATCGCGCCCACGCCCGCCGAGCGGCGCAAAGCGCTTTTTCAACGACTTTTGAGGCAGGGCAACATCAGACTGACCCGATGAATGCACCAAAGAAAGTTTATCAGATGTCATGCTGCGTCCTTTGGGCTGACAATCAGCGAGGCCATGCGCACCTCACCATCGGTCAATGCTTCAATTTTTGCGGCGACCGACATGCTCGGCGTTTTCGCGCCCTGCACTATTTCGTTCATGTACGATGCAGAGACCTCGACGGCGCGTGCAAACTCGCGCTGAGTCAGTTCTTTTGCTTTAAGGTATTCTGCGAGGGTCATCATGCCCATTAGTTCGCAAATGGCGAACAAAATAGCAAGCAGAAAAGTTCGCTATAAGCGATTAGCCGAAAGCGCCATTTCGTGGCACCTTGCGAACATGAAGACACGAGTCAAAGAACTCAGGAAAACCCGGGGCTTAACCGGGGAGGTGCTGGCTGCTAGGGCAGGCTGCAGCAAGAGTTACTTGTCCGAAATTGAGAGCGGCAAGAAGTTTCCAAGCGGCAGGCTTCTTCGATCCCTCGCCAAAGAACTGAATGTTTCGGTCTACGAGTTGATCGACAGCAATGAACTGGCCGATGACATAGTGGCACATATAGCAATCATGCGCGATTTGAGCGTTGAGGATCGCCGCGCTGTCGCACGTCACGCTGCCGGTCTTTTAGAGCAAGCGTCTGAGCCATGACCAAAATTTTCTGCCTGTCTTCGACCCTGAGCGCGAGGAGTATTGCGATGTGCTCTGCCTCCCAATCTTCCATCTGCAGTGCCCCTGTTCTCATTACGTTCACACTAGGGCGACAGGGCAGATTCGGTCAAGTGCTACAGACCACACCGAAATCGACATGATAGCCAGGATCATCGGTAGTGGGTCACTTTGAAATATCTTTTTTCTTATAGGGTCCGCGCTTCTTTGGCGCTGCGTCTTCTGCCTTTTCCACCAGCGCCACGATATCCTCAACTTCCCAAGGCGTATCGACAAGGCCAGCGGCCATGGCTGGTGTCATGCGCAGGGTCTTGTGGGTGCGGACGAAGTTGTAATGCATGAAGTGCAGGGCAACCGCGTAAGCGTGGTTCTCCGCCTTCTTTGAGAAAGCATTTGTCAGGCGCGTGAAGCGGCGCATACCCATCCGCATTGTTAGGTTCTGGCGTTCAATGTGCGATGTCCCAACATCTTCCATGATCGGGTTGCCAAAAATTGCCTCTTTGGTAGCGCCCGTGCATTCCGCTGGTGAATACTTGCGCTCGTGGCCCTTTGTACTGTAGGGTTGCCGTAGTACTTAATCAGCATGGCGTAGTCCACATCGCCAGAGAAAGCGTCTGTGACCGCCTTGAGGTAAGCGCCGTGCCCGTCTGTGGTCAACTGGATGCGGTTTGCAACGCGCGCCGCCAGATCAAACATGAACTCACGTGCTGTTGCGCCGGAGCGATCCCCGATGGTGTAGCTGATCATCAGCTTGCTATCGCGGTCCATTGCAGTCCATGTCCAGATATCGCCAGCGTCAGATGGAGCAGCTTTTGCAGTCTCCACGTTCTTTGCCTTGGCGTAGCAGAACGACCATATCTCATCGGCCTGAACGTGCTTGGCCTCAACGCCTTTGACGTTTTCATCATGGTAGGCGGCACAGGCTTTGCCCGCGTCCTCAAGCTTGGTGACGGTGTTCTTGGACACGTCAGATACGCGATGTGGCGCGGATGGAGTTACCCTCCACCAGAAGGCGGATGATCAGGGCGCGGGATTTTGTGTCAAGTTTTCTCATAGGTTCAACCTAATTTTAAACTGACCAACAGTCAAGCATTTTATAAGTTCGTGCGATTAATCGCATGTTGTCTATTGCCTGCAAAAGATGAGCGATCTATACAGCATCATGGACAAAGAAGAATACAAATCTCCGGGCCAGCTAGTGGCCGCTCTCCTCGCAGATCGAGGGTGGACCAAGAAAACCTTGGCGATCATTTTGGGCGTGGATGAATCCCTTGTCAGCAAGACAGTCTCCAATGTTCGCAAGGTTGATGCCTCAACAGCCATCATTTTTGAGGAAGTGTTCGACGTTCCTGCTGTGCGTTTTCTATCCCTGCAAAAGGATTATGATCTAGCTGTTGCTAGGATTGAAAGCACACGGACCCCAAGAGACAAATGCGTGCAGAACTGATTGGGAAACTGCCGATCAATGCAATGATCAAAAGGGGCTGGCTTGAAGCGGAGTCAGTTAAAGATATTGAAAGTGTCGAGAGTTCATTGCTTCGCTTCTTTCAAGCCAACCGCCTTGAAGACATTGAAACGCTCCCACATGCGGCAAAGAAAACAGAAGTCAGCATAGCCGCAACACCAGCGCAACTCGCGTGGCTTTATCGTGTCAAAACCCTTGCCTCCGAAATGATGGTCGCACGTTATTCCCCTGCATCGGTGAAGTCGGCCATAGCCGAAATAAAGAACCTCGTTCACTCCGCAGAAGAATTGCGGAAGGTTCCCCGAATATTGGCAGAAGCGGTATCCGCTTTGTTATCGTTGAAGCGTTACCGTCCACCAAAATTGACGGTGTTTGCTTTTGGTTGGATGGCAACTCACCCGTTATCGGCATGTCATTGCGCTTTGACAGGATCGACAACTTTGTCTTTGTTTTGCGTCACGAACTTGAGCATGTCCAAAATCGAGATGGGTTAATCGAGATGATTTCAATGCTTGATGTAGATATTAACTCTGGTGAGGCTACGCAGATCACGCAGGAACTCAAAGACCAAGAAGATCGCGCCAATGCCGCAGCTTCTGAATTCTGCGTCCCCAAGAAAATGATGGATGCCTTTATCTCGCGCAAAGCACCAGTTTTCGCCAAACGTGACATCATAGGGCTGGCGAGAATGCTCAAGGTCCACACTGGCCTAGTTGCTGGACAGCTTCAATTCAGAACTCAAAATACCACCTTGGGCGGGAATATCTCGTCCCTGTTCGCTCAATTGTAACACCAAATGCCGTCACTGACGGGTGGGGTGATGTTGCCCTACTGATGCCTATTAGAAAGGGCTTTCACCATGAGTAAGAAAAAGATCTGCAAAGGCTAATTCGTCACTACAAAGACGAAACAGGCGAAATCCAAGTTGATATGAAAAAGGTGGCAAAGTTCGCCCAGCTTATGGGCTGGGATATGCCTGTTCCCAAAGACCCACTTGATGTTCTTGCCCAAGAACTTTCCCGCGCAGCACGGGACGAGATCAAGCATGATGATGATAGTGGTCGCCCTTACAGGGTGAACCATGCGGTGCCAATCAAGCAAGGCCAGCAAACGCTGTTGTTTGGATTGATATCGATGAAGCGCCACGGAATATGATGCAAAAATCTCTACCTACGCCGAGAGCAAATGGTCGGTGATGGATTGCAGTTGAGCTACGACGCTGATCGCTGGAACTCTCGTCACGCTGACGAAAGACAAATTGAACTTGATTTAGACCTGAACTTTGATGTTGAACTGCGGAAGCACGCTGCCGATGCAGAGGATGAAGTCACTGACGATTAATCTCCTGACTTCTTCCAACGAGCAGCGGCAGCGACACTCGAAATTTCGCTCCGCTGTTCTGGCGTCAAATCCAATGCCCTAGCTTTGCCGCCCTTTTTCCCACCCTTGCGCTGTCCAGACGTGTCGGGATCATGCACAGGTTCATAACCAGCGGCCATGTCCACAATGAACTTGGCAAGCTGGTTGGCGTCACGGGGTCTCTTGGGTTTGTCTGTCATAGCCCTAAGATAATCACTCCCTCGCGCGAGGGCAAACTATCTTATTTCAAAGTGACCCACTACCGGATCATCTCGTCTGAAGCGGAATTATAATGGAAGCTGCATTAGGGCTTGTTCTAGGAACGATTTTTCTTGCCGTTCTTGCGGTGCCGTTCAGGCTTGCTGAGCACAACCCGCGCGCGGCTGACACCTTTGTAACTTTATACACCTTGGTTGCGAACTCTATCTTTTTGGGCCTATTCTTTTTTTGGCTGGGCTTTGATAGCGGCGCCAACGCAGAGCTGGCGATTTTTAAAGAGCAGAACCCGGACGCCTTGACCCCTGCCATCGCATCATCGGCACCGTTTTCGGGCTGGATTGTTGGTGCGTCCTGTGTCGCAAGCATCGCATTCCCATTGGCTTGGCTCTTATATTCGATCTTCTTTTTACCGCATTTGAATAAGGATCAGAATAACAATCGGCGCGACGATTAGCTGATATTTGCAGACCTGGAAAACCGTTTCGCAGAGTATCTGAGCACTCGACGTGCCCCGCATCCACTGACGCCATTGCCTGATAGTCTCCATCCAAACAATCCTTTTGCCCCGCCCTGTGCGGGGCTTTTTCGTGCGCGCCCCAACCCGGCGCTGGTTAGGTGATTCTGGCATCGCAGAATACTGATATCAACAATTATTCGCAAATGGCGAACTTTTCTGTTGCGCAGTAATTCGCTATGTGCGAACTTTGAAGCCATCCACAAACCGGATGGAGACACCGATGAACCACAATCCCCAAGAACCGCTGACGCTGGCGCAAGCCCGCATCATCATCGCCCGCCCGACCGAAACCACGACCGATCAGCAGCGCCTGCTTGCGTGGACGATCCTCAAGACCGCACGGGGCCAGACGTGCTATCAACCGCGTATCCGGCGCGCCCAGCGGGCGCAGCGCCGTGGCCATCCCGCGCCTGACAGCAACCATGAGATGTTTGCCTACATGCGCGGCGCAAACGCCACCAGCTGGCCGGATGACGCGGCATGACGGGCAAGCCATCGCCAGCCCCGGCCCCGATGTTCCGGCCCACCCCCCGCACGCCAGACGCCGCCCCGGTGATCAAGCGCCCGACGCGCCCGCCCAGCCCGATGGCTTTGGCGCTGGCACGCGCCGCCCGGCTGCGGATGTTGCGTCGCACAGCGCGCAGCGCGCCCAACCCCGAACATCGCGCGAACGCACGCGCCGCCCTGCTGCGCGAGGTGGCCCGCCGTGGTTGATTTCACACACATCAACCGCCGCCAGATCCGCCGCGACCGGGCTGCCGAAACTGCGCGCGCCACGGTCAGGGCGCTGATGATGCTGACCAACGTCGCAGCCGCCGCCGCGCTTCTGTCGTTTTTGCAATACGTCTAGGGGCCGCGCCAATGCCAGACCCCGCCAAGACGCGACATCGCATTGCCGACATGCCACCGGCCCAACAGGCGGGCATCTTGTGCAACGACGCACGATTCCAACGGTTCGCCGCAGCGTGCTGCAAGGCCCCGGGCCACCAGTTCAGTGCGTCTGCGGCGGCGCAATACCTGCGCATGCACTGCGACGTCAAATCCCGGCGCGAACTCAATACTGACCCCAAAGCCGCCCGCAAACTCGCCAACCTGCGCACCGCGTTCGACGCGTGGGCGGGCAAATTGGCCAGCCCCAGACCATAGGAGACCTATAATGGTGAAACGGCCCAATCCTGCAGCAATAGCTGAGCCAGATGTGAAGCCCGCATCATCAGCAGAGGCTGAAGACAACGTCACATATGTCTTTTTGCGTAATGGTGTGCAGGGGGCGTCGGCGAAATCCATTGCAGCGCATCTCGGCGGTTTTGGTGCGCAACATGGCGACTATCCCGGCGATGCAGATGATTTCAGACGCTGCGAGGTGCTGCTGGAAGGCGTGCCGGAATTCCGCGCACGTGTTGCCGAGATGTCCGGCGTCAATGCCTATTGGGCTGCTCTGGCGTCCGCCTGGGATCAGATCCGCGCATCATCCGACCCGGCGGCAATCACCGCCGCAATCCGCAAGATAATTGATCCGATTGAGGCGCTGGACCCGTCCTGCATCAAGCTGGGCGGCGGCGCGCTCATGCGACTGGGCGATGCCACGTTTTCCCATCAGGACTACATGGCCGCGCGGTTTGCAAAGGAGAAGCGCGTGCCGATGAAAGAGACACCCGCAGACAGAGATGTGCGCGACAATGCCTACAGCGTCACCGCCGAAGAACTGCGCCAGTTCATCGAGCGGTGGGAGCATCTGGACGCCGAGAAGAAGGACATCGCCAATCAGCAGAAAGAGGTGATGGCCGAGGCAAAAGGCCGGGGCTACAGCCCCAAGGTGATCCGTAAGGTGATTGCCCTGCGCAAGCGGACCGCCGGCGACATCGCCGAAGAAGAGGCGTTGCTGGAAATGTACAAAGCCGCACTGGGCATGGCCTGACATGCCCGCGACCCCTTCCCCCAAGCCCGCATTCACCCACCCAGTCTGCCACCTGACGCCCGAACAGGCCGCGCAGGCAGCAGCGGCGCTGATGGCTCGGCGGGGCGCTGCGCATGACACGAAGGAGATAGGCGCATGACAGAAGTCAAGATCATCTTCGCCTCAACCCGCGCCGCCGAAACCGCGCTGCGCGGTGCAGGGCTCAGTATCGGCAGCCGCCAAGGCAGGAGCCCGCGCGGCATACTGTTTGGTGACTACCTGATCGCCAAGTGGCGAAATCTGACAATGCACGAACGCAACGCTCTGCATGGCGAGCTACTGATGCACTCGGACCTAGATCTGGTGAAAGCAAAAATCCGCGCGGATCGCGTGCCGCCCGATGCGCTGGCATTCCTGCAGCTGGCGGCAGAGTCGGCTGAACGCCTGAAGGAGGGCGGGGATGAATGATCCCGAGGCCGCCTATGGCGAGATCGCCGTGAAATGTGTCCTTTCCGATGGTCGATGGCGACACTTGCCATGGCCAGCATACGCGGCCACAGCGAAAATCATGGCACAGCGTGGCGACCTTGACGCCACCAACAGCGTCGGTCGGCGAGTGTATCGCCTGCCGCCAAAAACTCCCTCCGATCAAACCCCTCACCCCCCGGAGCCGCACCCATGACCTACTACAGCGAACGCCTCAACTCCACCAGCGGCTGGGTATCCCAACTGACCCCGACCCGCACCGCTGACGGAGAGATCATCACCCTGCGCCGGGTCCAGGAAATCCCCGCCGACTGGTCGCACATGGGTGTCGGTGCAATGCGCGCGCGGATCGCGGAACAGGAAGCGCATGCAGCAAAGCTGGCCGACGAAGCGCGCTGCGAGGCCGATGGCTTCATCACGGTGTACCGGGTGCACGATGCCACTTTTACGGGGTTTAAATGATGGACAATGACATGATGCAGATCCCCGGCTGGGAGGCGCTGATCGACGCCACCGGCACGGACGACTGCGCCACGGGCTGCGGCTGGTGGATGGTGCCCGGCGTCATGGGGGGCGCGGCGATCTGGGCATGGGTGCTGACATGATGGGCCCCATGATCATCGACAGCTTTGCAGGCGGCGGCGGGGCATCCACCGGCATCGAGGCGGCGCTTGGCCGCAGCCCGGATGTGGCGATCAACCACAATGCGGCCGCACTGGCGCTGCATGCGGCCAACCACCCCGAAACCTTGCATCTGGACAGCAACATCTGGGATGTAAAGCCGCTCGAAGTGACGGGCGGGCGGCACGTTGGCTTGCTCTGGGCATCCCCCGATTGCAAGCACTTCTCGAAAGCCAAGGGCGGCGCCCGCGCGATCGCAATATCCGCGACCTCGCATGGATCGTGGTTGACTGGGCTGAACAGGTCAAACCCGACGTAATCTGCATGGAGAACGTCGAGGAGTTCGTGACATGGGGTCCGGTCGACAATGACGGCCAGCCGATCAAGGAGCTCTCAGGCCAGATTTTTGAATTGTGGATCAAGCGCCTCAAGGCCGCAGGCTACAAGGTCAAATGGTGTGAACTGCGGGCGTGCGATTATGGTGCGCCGACAATCCGCAGGCGCTGGTTTCTGGTGGCGCGACGCGACGGCAGGCCGATCCGCTGGCCGAAGCCGACGCACGGCGATCCCAAAAGCCCGGCTGTGAAGCGCGGCAAGCTGCTGCCTGGCGCAGCGCAGCCGAGTGCATCGACTGGTCACTGCCGTGTCCCTCGATCTTCGACACAGCCCCCAGATCAAAGCGCTGCATGGTCTGCGCGCCGTGCGCCCACTGGCGAACAACATGGCCCGCATCGCGCGGGGCATGCGGCGCTATGTGCTGGAGGCTGATCGCCCTTCTTGGTCAACCTGACGCACGGCGCACGGTGCGAACCCGCCGATGAGCCGATCCGCACCATCACCGGCGCGCACCGTGGCGAAAAGGCGGTGGTAGTGCCCAGCATCGTGGGTTGCGGTGGCCGCGCAGCGCAAAGCCGGGCGCGCGGCGGCTATGAACCACTGGCCACAATGACGGCCAAGGCCGACGCATGCGTGTCGACAGCGTTTCTTGCAACGATGCGCAACAGTCAGAAGCCATGGCAGGGCGCAGACGAACCGACGCACACTATCACGGCGGGCGGTGCAGGTCTGACGCTGATCGTGCCCAGCATCACCCGGTTCAATTCTGGCGCGACTGGTTCTGATATGGCCGACCCAGCGCCGACCGTCACCGCCAACAGTTGGATCAAGAAGCCGGGCGGGCAGCGCCGCTTGGGTTGCTGGCCCCATATCTCGCCAGCATCGCTCACGGCGACAGTGGCGGCCGCCGCGAATACCCGATGGCCGATCCGCTGGGCACGGTGGTCGCCAGCAGCGTAAAGCATGCACCCTTCGCCGCGTTTCTCGCCCAGCATCACGGCGGGCCCCGAATGGATGGCAACGCGGGCCACGATCCGCGCGACCCTATGTCGACCATCGCCGCCAGCGGCAGCCACCAGACGCCGGTCGCCGCATGGTTCGCCAAATACTACGGCACCGGCGACGGGGCGCGCACCGACGAGCCGATGCACACAGTCACGGTCAAGGACCGCATGGGCCACATGCAGGCCGATCTGGCACCGCCCCCCTTCGCGCCAGAACATGAAGCCAAGGCCGCGCCGTTGCCGACTTCCTGCGCGCGCACGATGCCTGGGCGGCGGCGAGTTCGTGACGCTGGAAATCGGCGGGCAGACCTTTGTGGTGGTCGACATTGGCATGCGCATGCTGACCCCCCGCGAGTTGTTCAACGCGCAGGGGTTTCCGGCTGACTACGTCATCGAGGGCGTTTGGCAGGGCGTCGAGACCGATGATCCGACGTTCAAGCCTTTCGCCAAGGACGTGCAGGTCAGTTGCTGCGGCAACAGCGTCTGCCCGCCGCTGGCTGAGGCCATCGTGCGTGCCAACTGCGCCCATCTGGCAGCGAACATTGAACAGGAGGCCGCACATGGCTGATAAGCCAATCATATTCAGCGGGCCAATGGTTCGGGCGTTGCTGGAAGGTCGCAAGACGCAGACGCGGCGGCTTTTGAGGCCGCAGCCATCGAAGCCTTGGGGTTCGGCGTTTCGGGACGGAAATCGCTGGTGGACCGGAGACAGTTTGACCGCAGAGGTCATTGAGGAATGGGCCCTGCGCTACGCCCCCGGCGACCGCCTCTATGTGCGTGAGGCGTTTCTGCGCGGCGCAGCTCATGAGGGTGGCGAGATGATGGAGGCTGAAAGCACATATTACCGTGCAGACGGTGATCCATTTGATAGCTGGTATGACCCTAAAACGGATGCCTACAAGGATCGCCTGCCGTGGAAGCCCTCCATCCACATGCCCGCTGGGCGTCCCGCCTGACGCTGATTGTCAACGATGTACAGGTGCAGCGGTTGCAGGATATCAGCGAGGTGGACGCATGGGCCGAAGGATGCAAGCGCGGTGAGCCTTGGACAACAGACAAGGCTACTTCCCCGCCGAAGAACCGGACCAAGCGGGATCGGTCATGTTGGCTGGGATTTTGCGAAAGAATGGTTTGAGGACCTCTGGAACAGCCTGCACGGCCCCGACGCATGGGATCAGAACCCTTGGGTGGTAGCTGTCAGCTTCACCGTTCACCGTTGCAATATCGACCAGATGGAGGCCGCACATGGCTGATCGCGGCGACTACGAAGGGGACGAAGCGGGCCGCTGCGGCTGCGGGTCTCGCAACATGGTGATGGCAAGCGGCGGAAAGCACGCGGGCTGCATGGACTGTGGGCGCATTCAAGAACCCGAAACACGCGACTGGCCTGAGGCCCGCATGTGCGATAACTGCGCTTTCCGCAAGGGATCACCAGAGCGTGCCGACCCCTTCCGCTGGGCTGAGGTGTCGGAGACCATCACATCCGGCCAGTATTTCCACTGTCACAAAGGACTGCCCGCAAAGCTGGACGCCGACAGCTTGTCGGTATCAATCAGCCCGCCCGATCCGACGCAAGGCCGCGTCACCGTCTGCGCGGGGTGGCTGGCGGCGCGTATAGCTCACTGCAAGAAGATCAAGGCAGCGGAATGACAGTCTATGTCGACGACATGCAAGCCCCGTTTGGCCGCATGAAAATGTGCCACATGATCGCGGACAGCACCGACGAGCTGCTGGCGATGGCTGATCGCATCGGTGTCGCCAGGCGGTGGATACAGCACGCCGGTACGACCCGGGAACACTTCGACATCGCAATGACCAAGCGGGCGCTGGCTGTGCGGCACGGTGCCGTAGAGGTCACGCGGTTGGAGTTGGGCCGGATCATTTTGGCGAGGCGCGCGAAGCCAGCAGAGGTGCAGCGATGACCCAGAACCGCAGCAGCGCCGTAATGCAGCAGCGTAGTGAACCGCACAACAGTCTGGACGACTTCCCTACCCCACCGTGGGCCACGCGGGCGCTGTGTGAGCTTCTGATCGCCCAAGGCTACATACTGCGCACATCCAAGGCTCGGGAACCTGCCGCCAACCGAGGCCATATGGTCCTGCCCCTGACTGAATATTTTGGCGCGGTCGAGGCATCCGACATCCATGACTATGGCGCCGGATTCCCGCAATCCGACTACCTGTTCGGCCCGGATCAGGATCCGACCGACTGGACGATCACGAACCCGCCCTTCCGGCTGGCCGAGCAGTTCATTTCCCGCGCCTTGCGCACCAGCACCAAGGGCGTCGCAGTGATAGTTCGCAGCGCGTTTCTGGAAGGCGTCGGGCGCAATGATCTGCTTTTCAGCGTCACACCGCCCACGGACATCCTGCAATTCACCGAGCGCGTGGTGATGCACAAAGGAAAGCTCAGCGCCAAGGGCAGCACCGCGACCTCATATTGCTGGTTGGTATGGCAAGGACCCATCGGCAACACCCGCTTTCACTGGATACCGCCCTGTCGCAAACGCCTTGAACGTTCGAGGATTACCAATGACCGCCCGCGCCTGACCCCGAACACGTCGCAGATCGCTGGGAATGCAGCGCTGAGACGGTGCGCAATATGTGCAGGCGGGGGAGTTGCCACACTTTCGCGTCGGGCGCATGATACGGCTGCGGCCAGAGCATGTGGAGCTTATGAATGCGCGACTACAGAATCGGACGTCTCAATGGGCGTTTCGTCGTCACATGGCACGAGTGGCCAGCGGCGGCGCTTCCGTCTTAACGCCACAACAGCGCGCGAAGCTGAGGCCGAAGCCCGCCAGGTAATCATAGAGGCCAGCGCCCCGGCGGGCGCAGCAACCGTTGCCGAGATTTGGGAATTGTACCGATCTGACCGCAAGGGCCGGTCATTGCCGAATCGATGCGCCACACCGGAAAGGCGATATTGCCCGCATTCGGCACTTCCTTCCGGATCAGATCACATCGCAGGATTGCCGCAACCAGATCGACGCATGGCGGTGGACGGCAAGCATGACGGGACAATCTGGACGCGCATGAACCATCTGCGGATTGTGCTGAGCTGGGCGCAGAAAATGCGGGTCATCGAACGCGCGCCCTACAGTCGAGCGCCCGAACAGCCCGCCCCGCGCGATCGATACCTTTCACAGGCAGAAGCTGACCGCTTGATCGACGCCGAGGCCGGGCCGCACGTCAAGCTGGCAATCATCCTGATGCTGACCACCGCCGCGCGGGTAACTGCCGCGCTGGAATTAACGTGGGATCGGGTGGACTTCGAGCGCGGGCAAGTCAGACTGGCCACAGGCGAAGGACGCAAGAAAGGCCGGGCTACGTGCCGATGAACAACACCTGCGCGCAGCACTTGAATCCGCGCGCATGGCCGCGCTGTCGGATCACGTAATCGAATGGGGAGGAAAGCCCGTCAAATCCATCAAGCGCGGCTTTGCCAGCGCCGTGAAGAATGCGAAGCTGTCGGATGTGTCTCCGCACGTGCTGCGCCACACCGCCGCCGTTAGAATGGCCGAGGCGGGCAGGCCCATGTCGGAGATTGCGCAGTACCTTGGCCACACCAACACGGCCACGACCGAGAAGACCTACGCCCGATATTCCCCAGAACACCTGCGCACCGCCGCCGATTCCTTGGAGTTCACGCGGCTCAAAATCGTGCGCTGAGGTCCATTGAACCAAAGGGCAATGTACCAAATTGCGGCTAAGTCATTGATTTTATTGGTGCACCCAGCAGGATTCGAACCTGCGACCTCTGCCTTCGGAGAACAGCGATCTGTCGCCTTTTCCGAGGAGAGTGTCCGACTTGCCGGTGTGATTTCCAACCTCAACCAGTATTCCGTGGCATTATTGGTGGCCCGCGCTGCAGATGATCTTCCAGCGTCTGTCGTGCTACCAGAACTCGACGGGCGCACATCCTCAGTCCGTGACGCTCAATCCTCCACGATCATCTCTGTAATCGAAGCCCTCGATCAACGCAGCCGGACGCTAGGACAAGCAGCCGCTCAGGTATTGGAAATGGAACCGCCGCAGGAGACGGCCTACAACCCCATTTCGAGTGCAGATGCGGTTATTCGGTATGCGGGAAATTTTGTACCGTCATGGGCGGGCGCGATTGCAATCGATCTCTTACCGGGGATCTTGGTATTCATGCTCGCTGTCACCCAAGCGGCTATCCGCAATGGCCGTGATGGCCTGAGCATCGAAGAGACGCTTACGCTTGCCGATCTCAAGGCTGCAATCAACGCGATGAAAGATGTCGAAGCTTCGATGGGGGATGCGGATTCTGAAATCATTCGCCGGATGCGGAATGATCCGCCGCCCAGCAAAGACCAAAACACTACGACGGAATGATCATTGCAAAATTTCAAGGATAAGATTAGCGATTTGACGATTGGCCGGGGTCTGAAGATTATCCTTTTTCTGCAGGTCGTTGTCGCCCTGTTTCTGATTGTGACGGACGTTGCAGCCCGGTGGCACTTCAACCAGATGTTCGACGGATCAGAGCCTACTTCGCCTGTCGCGCCCGGAGATCAGGTACGCAGATACGACCCGACACGACCGACACCACAGTTTTCGAACCCCGGGACGAGGCCAGACATAGACCTGCCTGAAGATCTGCCGCCTCGCCTCGAGTTCATGATAGAACAGGATCCAGAGCTTGGCACGCTGCTTGTCATGAACGGAGCGATTGAAGCCGGGGATGCCGGACGGCTCGCTGCTTATTTAGCGGACCTCGACAGCATGCCGGACGCCATCGCCATTAACAGTCCCGGCGGCATTGTGGATGAAGCGTTGGCGATCGGACAACTGATCCGTACCCGTGAACTCGACACCCGCATCTTACCGGGTATGGGATGTTTTTCTTCTTGCCCATATGTCTTGGCCGGAGGCGTAGAACGGCACGTTTCACTCTCGGGCGCTGTTGGTCTCCATCAGCATTACTATGAAACACCAGGCTACATGCCAGTGTTTTTTGCTGTTGAGAACATCCAGCGCGGCCAAGGGGCGACAATGGGCTTCTTGATCGAGATGGGGATCGACCCCGGAATCATGATCCACAGCTTGAGAACGCCACCAAATGACATCTATGTTCTCGTCGAAAGCGAGCTGCTCGAAAGCAGAATTGCGACGACCGTAACCGAGTAATCACGCAGCACCCGCATCATGTGAGGTAAGGGGGTCTTTCCGTTGTGGGCTCTTTCCTACCTGACCTTGAGCCAGCATCCAAGCCCCGTGCACCTCCAAAGCATCCAATCAACGCCCCGCCTGCCACTGCATGCATAAAGCCCCACGCCCATGACCTACGCCAGCATCGAAGCCTCACCCGCCGACGGCCGCCCGTATTTCCTATACCAGTTTGTCGAAGGGGAGCAGGTCTGGCGCTTCACCAGCCGGGCTGAGGCCTGGACCAGCGCGGGCGGTGGTGGTGAGACAATCACCTGGGAGCCCACCGCTGTGGCGCATGGCGATGTGGTGCAGACGAGCGAGATCGAGCGGGGACGGCTGGAACTGACATGGCCATTGTCGCATCCCTTCGCGCGGCGGTTCCTTGCACCCATGGGCAATGCGCCAGTGACGCTGACGATATTTCGCGGCCACGAGCAGGTGCTGGACGAGACCGTTGCGCACTGGAAGGGCCGCGTGGTGGGCGCGGAGGTTGAGGGCGCGCGGATATTGCTGAGCTGCGAGTCGGTGTTCAGCACGCTGCGCCGCACGGGCGTGCGCGCGAAGTATCAGCGGCTGTGTCGTCACGCGCTTTACGGGCGCGGCTGCGGGTTGGACATCGCGCTGCACTGGCAAAGCGGTTCGCTGACGGCCGTCGCGGGCAACGCAGTCACGATCCCCGAGGTCGCGCAACACCCCGATGGCTGGTATCGCGGCGGCGTCCTGCGCTGCGGGCCCGCGCTGGGCTTCATCACCGGACACGCAGGGCATATGCTCACCCTGTCGCGGCCGATGCCGGAACTGGCAGTCTCGCTGGCCGATCCAGAGACTGACCCAGTCACCGGCGATCCGCTGCCTGTCCATGTCGACATCGCGCCGGGCTGCGATCTGCGCGCTGCGACCTGTGCGGCCAAGTTCGGCAATCTTCTGAACTTCGGCGGCTTTCCCGAGATCCCCGGCCGCAATCCGCTGGGCGGCGGCTCCATCGTCTGACGCGCCCGCACGGCGCCACTCTGCAAACGGCACATCCCCATGGTCTGGACCTTCATTGCGCGCCTTGTCCTCGGACTGGTGCTCTCAGCGATCTCCTATGCGCTGAGCCCCCGCCCCAAAACCGAGAAGCCGCAGGCCGCCGGGCTCGATGATTTCTCACTGCCAACGGCCGAGGAAGGCCGCCCGATCCCGGTCATCTTCGGCACCGTGCTGATCACCGGCCCCAATGTGGTCTGGACCGGCGACCTGCGGGTCGATCCCATCAAGAAGAAAGGCGGCAAAAAATGACCCGCGTGACACTCCAGGACCTGCGCGCGGCACGCTATTGCCGCGCGGGCGTGCGGCCGTGGTTCCAACGCCACGGGTTTGACTGGCAGGACTTCCTGACCAACGGCATCGATGCTGATCGGCTGCGCGCCACCGGAGATGCGCTGGTGGAACCGGTGATCCGGGAGGCCGAGACGCGGGAACACACCCATGGGCGGTAGCAAATCACAGACCGTCGGGTTTCGCTATGCGCTGGGCATGCAACTGGCACTGTGTCACGGGCCGGTCGATGCCATCCGCGAGATCCTGGTTGATCGCCGCACCGCATGGTCGGTGACCACCGGCGGCGGCGTCTCCGGCGGAGGTGCGGCGGTAGAGGTCCGCATCGGTGTCGTGGCGGGCATGGCAGCCACTGCCGCGCTGGCGGGCGATACCGGGGCCACGATCACCTTTCCGGGGACGCGCGCAGGCGTGCGCATTGGCCGGGACTATTGGCTCAGACTGGCCAATGGCGCGCGCTCAAGCGTGACTTTGCAATCGGTGGCCTTCAATGCCGTGAGCGGTATCACGACCTGGACCGTTCAACCTGACGCGCTGAGCTTCTCCGCGCAGACAATCGAGGTGTTCGAGGCGACGCAAAGCGCCAGCACCATCGGCGCCGGTGGCGGACGTATCCGCATTGATGCCCCCGACCTCTTTGGCGGCGAGAGCCGCGAGGGCGGCATCGTCGGCGATGTCGATGTGATGATGGGCGGGCCGGGTCAGGGGCAAAACGACTATCTCGCCGCGCAGATGAATGGCGCGGTGCCCGGCTATCGCGGGCTGTGCAGCCTCGTGCTGCGGCAAGTTTATCTGGGGGTCAATCCGTATCTCAAGCCATGGGCCGTGCGGGTTACCCGCGTACTGACCGGTGAAGCGGGTGCGGCGCAATGGTATCCGTCCACCGCCCCGATTGTACCCGAGGCCAATATCTCGGATGCCGCAATCTATATCGCGCTTGATGTGTCGGGCTCGATGACCGGCGCCCGCATGGCCGCGCAAAAGGCCGGTGTCGCAGCCCTGATCCGCGAGATCAGCGCAGGCGTCGATACTGAACGGCCCAATGACATGGCAATCGTGCTGTGGAACGCGGGCGTTGCGGAATCGATTGAAGTGCGCAACATGGGGCCCGATGATTATGCAGCGCTTGAGGCCTGGATGCTGGCGCTGCCCGACAGCACCGCAGGCGGCACCAGTTTTGACGCCGCTTTCGCGCAGGCGGGTGCCTTCTTTGCCGGAGCGGGGTCCAGGCGCCGGATCATCATCTTCGTGACCGATGGCGCCCCTGAACCGGCATCCTCTGTCGATGCCGCCCTGACGGTCATCCAGTCCCTGCCGCCTGCGGACATCTTTGGCTTCAACATCGCACTGGCCGACACCACGCATACCGCGCGTATCGACAACACCCCCGTCGACGGCGTGCCCGTCATTCCACCGGGGGATAGTGGCGCGCTGGTGGCCTCGCTGCGCGGGGCGTTTGGCAACGGGCCCGATATGAACCCCGCGCATATCATCCGTGAATGCCTGACCAACCGCGACTGGGGGCTGGGCTATGCATCGGTGGAGATCGGGGACAGTTTCACCGCGGCGGCCGACACGCTTTACGTCGAGGGCTTTGGCCTGTCGCTGATCTGGCAGCAGGACAGCTCGATTGAGGAATTCATCGGCGGTGTGCTGGACCATATCGACGCCACGCTCTTCATCGACCGCCGTACCGGGCTCTGGGAGCTGAGGCTGATCCGCGCGGATTATGTGGCGGCAACCCTGCCGCTTTTCGATGAGACCAATGTGGTGGACTGGGGCCGTCTGGGGCGGCGCGCGCCATCTGATCTGGTAAACGCCGTCACGGTACGCTTCACCGACGCATGGAGCGATGAGACGGGGGCTGTCTCTGTGACCGACACAGCCCGGGTGCAGACCATGGGCGAGGTGATCGCCACCACGCTCGATTACCCCGGCATCCGCTATCAGGGGCTGGCGGTGCGCGTGGCCGAGCGCGATCTGCGCGCGCTGTCCGTGCCACTGCTGAGCGGCGAGATCATCGTGAACCGCGAAGGCGCCAACCTCGGGCCCGGCGATGTGATCCGGCTGCGCTCAGCGCGGCTGGGGTTGGAGGATGTGGTGATGCGCATCTCCGAGATCGCGCAGGGCGATGGGCGCGACAATGGCATCCGGCTAAAGCTGGCCGAGGATGTCTTTGCCCTTGGTGCCACCGCGATTGCGGGCGGGCGCATGCCGGGCGGCTCGGGCGTGGCCGCACCGCCCCGCGCGCTGGCCCGCCGCATGGTGGCGGAAGCCCCCTACTGGCTGCTGGTGCGCGAGTTGGGGCACGCGGAGGCTGATCGCATCCTGTCGGACGATCCCGACGCGGGCGCGCTGGTGGCAACGGGCGAGCGGCCGAGCGGCGACGCGCTGGCGGCAGAACTCTGGGTTGATCCCGGTACGGGTCCAGCGGAGGCTGGCGTGGTGGGCTTTGCGCCCACGGCGGTGCTCGCCACCGATGTGTCTGATGATCCCGAGAAACGGGTCATCCCGCTCATCGGCTGGCGCGATATCGGTGAGGTTGGCATTGGTACGCTGGCCAGCATCGGTGGCGAACTGGTGCGCATCGACGGGATCACGCAAGCAGCAATCACCATGGGTCGGGGCTGTCTCGATACCGTGCCCCGCGCCCATGGAGCAGGCACGCCGGTGATCTTTTTTGACGACGCTGCACGGATATCTGAGGAGGCCTGGGCGGCGGGCGAGACGCTGGGGGTCCGGCTGCTGCCCCAGACCGGGCGCGGCACGCTGGCCTTCGCGCTGGCCCCTGAAGACAGCATCACGCTGGACCGCCGCGCCATCCGCCCCCTGCCGCCCGGGCGCGTGCAGGGCAACGCCAGCTATGCGCCGGATGTCGATGCGCTGGTGATGGGTGATCTGGTACTCACATGGGCGCATCGTGACCGGCTGACCCAGACAAGTCCGGTGATCACGGATTACACCGGGGCCTCAATCGGCCCGGAGCCCGGCGTCAGTTACATCGTGGAAATACGCTGGGTCGACCCCGACAACGGCGCGGCACTCATGCCGCCCGGAATCGTCATCGACGCGGGAAGCGGCACAAGCTGGACGCTGGCGCCCGGGGCCATCGATGAGAGTAGCGCGCCGGATCGCACGGCCGAAATCGATGTCGCTGTCCGGTCGCGTCGGCTGGTCGGAGGCATATGGCTCTCAGACCAGGAAGCACGCCGGTACCGTCTGACCGCCCCCTTCGCGGCCGGGTGGGATCGCGGCTGGGGCTTTGGCTGGGGCAGCTGATCGCGGCTCGGGTAAAGCGCGCAATATCTCCCTGGCCAGCGTGCGCTCAATAGGATCGCTGCTCAAGGCAAGGAACACGGCACAAGCGTGACGCAAATCAGCGTCACTGCCGACAGTGCGCATCATGCTTTCTACAGCGCACAGTAAAGACGAACGTTGGCGCGGGTCATGATCAATTTCCATGGGCTCACATCTCAGCGCATCTACCTCACCGTCGAAGCCTGACGTGCGCAATCTCCTAATGCAACGTCGGTGGCCGCGGCGTTTGCGCTGCTCGATGTGCAGATGCTTATCGCAAGTGATGGTGGTTTTCCGACCAAGAGGGCCCTTGGCTATTTCCAATTCCCGGCCATCAGAGATTCTATATGCCCAACACCGAACGTTTGACGACCTGCGAGCGGAAGTAACAAAACCAACGAGGGTTCTTGTCACATGGTCCCTTTTATCCCAACGGAGCGAAGCCATTGTAATAAATCTGGGAGAAAATTCACGAAGTGACAGTAAACCACTATGGATTTGCACAATAGGGTTATACTAAAAACTCAGCCACGATCTTCTATTTGATCAGTATCACCCTGGTAATTGAAAAGTTTGATCCAAACAAATGGCAATAAAACGAACCAAATAAGAAGTAATGAAATTGCAGTAAAAACCCTGGCGGGGCTGGAGTCAGAAATGTCCACATAAGAATCGAACCAAACCATAAGTGTGACAAATAAACCAGTTGCCGTTATTGCCAAAAAGATAGCTGCCAGAGAGGAACCGATGAACGCACCAACCGAAAATGCTGGCGCAGCGGGTTTGTCTACGCCTTCTTTGGAAGGTCTATTTTCCTGCTGAGCGCTAGCAGCAGCCTCTCTTTCAGTTCTTTCGCGAGTTGCATTGGCTATGGCGATTTCATCTTTCAATCGCCTAACTCTATGACGAATGTAGGCAGATCTCAGCTCAGCTCCATCATTGGCACATTTCGCCATTGCTCGCGCTTTAGACGCTGTATCAAATTGTCCATTTTCAATTTCTTCCCAAACAATTCGGTAGATTTCGTCTTCAATCAGACGCCCTTCCATTCCCTGAACCCGTTCAATTATTTGCTGAAGGTTCATCGGCCTGTTCACTTCTTATCAGTTTACTTGGCATTGCCAGCTTCAAACATGGGTCAGAACTGCGCGCCAGTCAATCACGGCAATCGAGTTCAAAAATCGATGCTGGCCCGTAGAGGAGTGTAAACACGACCCTCACAACCATCAACACCATGATTTATACGGTAAATGCCATGGTTACGACAGGGAAATCAGCCGGTTACTTGCGGAATGCGGGCTCAGGTCAACGACCAGAACATCAACGACCTAATCAAATCCCGGCTGTGTAAGCGATGACTATCGAACCGGGATCAGCAATCATCACGACACACGAGGACAGACATGGCAGAACGGATCATGCCCGGGCTGGGGCTGCGCGCCTTCTACGACACCGGCCAGCGCGACTGGGGCACCAGCGTCAGCGAAGACCTGCGCACGCTCTCCGCGCTGGTGCAGGCCCGCGCACTATCACGCGGCACCGCGCTGCCTGCGAGCGGCAACGCAGGCGATATCCGCATCGTACCCGCAGGCGCACCCGCCAACGCAGGTGCCATCGCCATCTGGGATGCGACCGATGGCGTCCCCGCATGGGTCTACCTCACCCCACAGCCGGACTGGGAGGTCTGGATTACGGATGAAGCCCGCCGGGTGCGTTTCAGCGGCGAAGCATGGGTGGCCATTCCGCGCCCGGGCATCGTGCCCATCCGCATTCTGGGCGGCGCGTCCCATACGCTGGAACTGATCGACACCGGCAGTATTATTGAGACCACCGGCAGCTCCCCCACAACCCTCATCATCCCCGATGGGGCGACAACCCCCTTTGAGATCGGGACGCTGATCAACATCAACCAGGTCGGTGCCGGAGTGGCGTCTGTGGCAGCCGGGCCGGGCGTATCTCTCAACGGCGTCACTGGTGGCGCGGTGGCGATCGCGGCGCAATGGTCAGGCGTCGCCCTGACCAAGCGCGGGGCGGACGCCTGGGTCATCCAGGGCGCACTGGCAGGATCCGTCACATGAGCCTCCTGATGATGCGTGCGGCCATCCTCGCGCAAGGCGGGGCGGTCGATGTACCTCCACCCCCCGATGGGATCGGCGACGTCTGGGCGCTTGACGCAACACGCCGCCCTGCAGGCTATACGCTTTCCGATGACAATCAGACCGCCATCAACACATCGGGCGGCAACAACTACCTGCGCTGGGTGCCAACCGAACGCGCGATCCTGCCCTCCGATGCGCGACGCTATTGGGAGGTTATTTGCGCCGCCAGCGGATCGACGAGCTTCGATGGCTACATGGGCGTGATCTCCGCCGCGCAGCGCGAGGAATACAACGCGGGCCTCAATCCCATCACCCGCGGCTCCATTGGCTGGCGCGGCAATGGCACAATCTGGTCATCCGACGAGACCACCGGCGTACAGCGCGTCACGGGCTTGCCGGGCTACGGGGCGGGCGACACGCTGATGTTCGTGTTTGATCCCGCTGGCGCCCGCCTCTGGATTGGCAAGAACGGAATCTGGATCACGGATCCGATCAGCGATCCGCCGGTCTGGTCCGCAGGCGCGAGCCCTGCTTTCTATCCCCATGTTCAGGGCCGTGGTGCAGGCGACGGCGGCACCCTTCGCTCTCTACCCGCGCAGTTCAGCTATCCGACCCCACCCGGCGTGCCCCCATTGGGCATGCTCGATCCGGATCTGCGGATATTTCAAAGCCACGCGTTCCTCGAGATCGGCTGGGACCGGGGCCTCAGCGTCGCCGAGCTGGAGCTGTGGCGCGATCTGGGCGGGGCCACCAACCTCACACTGGGCGATGCCGCCCTCTATATCGAAATGGAAATACCATGAGTTACGTTCTTCACTTGGGTCACCAACCCATCGACATCGCGGGCATCGCCGGGCTGATCAGCACCGCTCCCGACGGGTTTGATGCCACGCTCGACGTCAACGCGATCCGCTATTCGGGGTTCAACACCTATTCCGCGCCATTCTCCCTGTCGGTACCAGAGCCCACCGGCGACCTGTGGCTGGGGTTTCGCTACGTCCCGCCCAATGGGGATGCCAACAGCATCAACCGCAGTGAAGCGAACTTTCTGGAGTTCTATGACGCAGGCAATGCGATGATCGCCCAGATCAAACCGATCACGACAACCAACCGCTATCACGCCATTGCCCATGGTGATACCAGCGTGCAGGGCAGTTCCAGCTACAGCGCGGCCAACGGTCAGGCCCAGTGGATCAATATACGCATCGCGCTCGATGCCGGGATCACCATCGAGTTCTACCTCGAGGGAGTGCTGCAAACCGCAGCGACCGCGGCCAATACCGCAGGCAAGGGCAAGCCGCGCCACATCGTCTTTGCCAATACCGCGCTGCACGGCGTCTCGGCAACCCGTGTGTGGTATTATGCCCATGTCGCGGTGCTTGACGGGGTCTCGACCATCGGACGACGTTTTGTGCGCCGCACCCCAGGCGCCGTTGCAAGTTTCAACGAAATGGCGGGCAGCGTCGACGCGCTGCGTGACGCCAGCGTTGCCACCCGGGTGAGCAGTACGGCGGCTGGCCAGCGCATGTCCTTCTCGTTGAGCGGCCCCGCCGGGCCCGCCGCCACCTCGGCCATCGCGGGCGTGCATCTCAAGCAGATCAGCCAGGCGGGGGCCGTCGGACCCGATGCGACCGCCGGGTTCCTGCGCATGGACGGGGTGAACCATGACGCCCCCGCAGTCACTGTGCCAATGCTTGCGCCACCCGCCGTCACCGTGCACCCCCCGGAGCGATCCGCACCACTTATCCCACCCTGCACTCACTGCCCTACCCATCCCTGCCGCCTCCCGGGCGGCGGGTCGTTCCCCTTTATGCCAAGCCCCTCATGGAGAACCCGATGTCTGACCCCATCCGTACCTTCCGTCATTTCCGCGACGTACCCGATACCCTCTGGCGCTGGTCGAACTTCTCGCCCGCCGAGATCGCGTGTCGCGGCACCAGCCAACTCAAGCTGCACCCCGAAGCGCTCGACAAGCTGCAGGCACTGCGTGACCGGCTGGGCAAGCCGCTAAACATCCGCTCGGCCTACCGCTCGCCTCAGCACAACCGCGCCGTCGGCGGCGCTCCGCGCTCCAAACACATGGAGGGCACGGCCTTTGACATCGTCATGTCAAACCATGATCCGGCGACGTTCGAGGCCGCCGCCCGCGCAGTTGGCTTCCTTGGGTTCGGCTTCTACCCGCGCTCAGGCTTCATCCATGTTGATCTGGGCCCCGCGCGTACGTGGGGTGAACGGTTCCCCGCACGGGCTACCGCCTTCGCCATCGAGACGCCCACTGTCCGCGAGGTTCTGGCGCAAAGCCGGACGCTGAAAGGGACCGGGGCCGCAGGTGTCGCAACGCTCGGTGCGGCCGGGGTTGAAGTGGCGCAAGAGGTCCTGGCTGAAGCGCAGGGCGCTATCTTGCCACTGGTGCCCTATCTCGACACCCTGCGCTGGGTGTTCGTCGCGCTGGCGCTGGCCGGGATTGCCGTCGCCGTCTGGGCGCGCGTCGATGACTGGCGCAAGGGGCGGCGCTGATGTGGGGTACTTTGCTGGCCGGGCTCATGGCCCGGCCGTGGGCGCGGCGGCTGGCGGCATTCGCTCTCGCCGCGCTCACCATTACCCTCTTCTTTCTCAACCTGCGCCGATTAGGCGAGCGCGCTGGTCGTGCCGCTGAACGCATGCATCATTTGGAGCGCACCCATGCAATTCAACGCCAGATGCTGGATGCCGCCAGCCGCCGCCCTCGCAACCGTGATGGGCTTGTTGGGCGGTTGCGCCGCGGTGGGTTCTGATGGTCTGCACGGCGCGTGTCCGCCGGTGGTGGCCTATACCCGGGCCGAGCAGGCGCGCGTGGCAGATGAGATCGCGGCGCTGCCGGAGGGCGCGGTGATCGCGGAATGGATGGCCGATTATGCGGTGATGCGCGATCAGGTGCGGGCGTGCAGGTGAATAACGGACCGGGGCCCACGGAACAGGCGGTGCAAACTTGCCGATGTGGCCGCCGCTTTCGACATGCCCGGCCGAGGCTGTGTGAAAACCCCCAGATATGGTATGCTTCCTACGATACGGGAGTGCATTTATGTCGGGTTTCATTGAAGGTGTTGATCGCGATCAGGTGACGCTGTTTCCGGATCGACTTGAGGACTGGATTGACGACGATCATCTGGTCCGGGTGGTGGATCTGTTTGTTGAACAGCTTAATCTGGCGGGCCTTGGCTTTGTGCGCGCGGCGCATGCGCGGACAGGGCGACCGGGATACCATCCGGCCATTCTTCTGAAGCTGTTCATCTATGGCTACCTCAACCGGATCCGTCCAGCCGCAGGTTGGAGCGTGAGGCCGGGCGCAATGTCGAGGTGATGTGGCTGCTCGGGCGATTGGTGCCGGATCACAAGACGATTGCGGATTTCCGACGCGATAACGGTGCTGCTATCCGCAAGACCTGCGCGCAATTCGTCGAGCTGTGCCGCCGGATCGGCACGCTGAAGGGCGAATGCGTGGTGATCGATGGAAGCAAGTTCAAGGCTGTCAACAACCGCGACAAGAACTTCACCAAGGGCAAGATCGCCAGCCGTCTCGCGCATCTGGAGGCCGATGTCGAGCGCTATATCACCGAGATGGTGCGCATAGACCGGCAGGAGAAAGGCGAGGTGCGGGCGGAGAAGGTCACGCATCTGGCGCATCGATACGGGCGGCTCAAGCAGGAAATCGAGAAACTGAATGCCATGGACAAGGCCCTGGCCGATGCGCCGGACGGCCAGATTTCCCTGACTGATCCCGATGCCCGAGCGATGGCCACCAGCGCGCGTAACAGCGGGCTGGTGGGCTATAATGCGCAATGCGCAGTGGACACTGAAACCCACATCATCGTCACCCATGAAGTCACCAACAAGGGGTTCGACCGTGACCAGCTCAGCCCGATGGCGATGGCGGCCAAGGATACGCTTGGGCGCGACACGCTGCATGCCCTGGCCGACAAGGGCTATTACAGCGGTGTCGAGATTGCCGCCTGCGACAAGGCGGGCATTACGGTGACCATGCCGCGTCCGGAGACCTCGGGCAATCGCAAGAAGGGCATGTATGTGAAGGCTGACTTCAAATATGACGCCGACCGCGACGTCTATGTTTGCCCGACAGGCGATGAGCTGACCTACCGCTACACCCGCGATGAAGACGGGCTTCAGGTCCGACGATACTGGACCAACGAATGCCAGAACTGCCCCGTGAAATCACGCTGCACCACGGGCACGGAGCGCCGGGTCACCCGCTGGGAATACGAGCATCTGGTGGACGAGATGCGCGACCGTCTGCGCAGCGCCGATGATCCGATGACCCTGCGCCGCAGCACGGTCGAGCATCCTTTCGGGACGATCAAGGCCTGGATGGGCACCACCCATTTCCTGATGCGCCGTCTGAAAAACGTGCGCACCGAGATGGCGCTGAACGTGCTGGCCTACAACATCAAGCGCATGGTCGCATTGGTCGGGATCAAGGGGCTCATGGCGGCGATGCCCGCCTGAAAGAGGGGAAATCACTCCCCAAAACCGGTCAAACTGCCCTCATTGGCGCGATATCCGCGCCACCGGCGGGTTGCATGAACCCAAGCAAGCCAAAATGCCTGCTGCAAACCCATCACATCGCAAACTGCTCTGGGCGCGAGAGTTTCCACACAGCCTCGGCCCACAGCTGCCGTTCATCACTTCTCTGAATGCTGCAGCGCGGCCCGCCGAACCGGCCGTTCGCTGCATTTGCGAGCCCCGGAAGCGATCTGAGGTCGCCTGTGCGGGACTAAGCGGTGATTCGCCTTGAAAGGAATCTTCTTTCCTGTCAGCATTGATATATGATGAAATTCGTAGTCCTAGGCTGTTTATCGGTCTTGCTCTTCGGGCTTCTGGCGCTGCCGCAAAGAAGCTATGATAGACTGTTTTGGCCAAGCTCTGCCCACGACAGGATAGAAGGGATGGCTTCGATACTTCGAAGAATCGAAGGACCTGCAAGATGGTGTTACCCATCGCAAAATCCACTCAATCTGATCCGTGATGGCATTGAAATGCGCGAACAATTCAAACAATGCATTGCAAACATCTCACCAGTAAGCGAGTTTCAAGAAATCCATAAGAACTATTATATCAGGCGCTTCTATAGAGCGCATGATGAGGACAGGTTTTGCGAAGTGACCTGGAGTGCCCCCACTGAAGTGGTCCACCAACTGGGATAGTATTATCCCATTTCAGGAGGACCAGAGATGGCAGGAAAGCGAGACAACCCCGAAGAGATCGTGCTGAAGCTGCGGCAGGTTGAAGTGCTGCAAGGGCAAGGACGTTCGATTGCTGATGCCGTTCGACAGATCGGCGTGACACAACCGACCTATTATCGATGGCGCAAAGAGTATGGTGGCATGAGTCGAGATCAGCTCAAACGGCTGAAGGAGCTGGAGACTGAGAATACCCGGCTTAGGCGTGCCGTGTCGGATCTGACGCTGGACAAGGTGATCCTGACCGAGGCTGCACGGGGAAACTTTTAAGCCCTTCCCGCCGCCGTCGATGTATCGACCATGTGCGGCAGACTCTCAGCTTATCAGAGCGCCGGGTTTGTCGCAATTGGGTCAGCATCGCTCGACACAGCGCAAGGTGCCTCTCGGCCTGCGGACGAAGAACGGCTGACCGATGACATCATCGCACTGACAGAAGAGTTCGGACGCTATGGATATCGCATGATTACCGGAATGCTGAACAACAGCGGCTGGCATGTAAATCACAAGCGCGTCGAACGGATCTGGCGGCGGGAGGGGCTGAAAGTCCCGCAAAAACAACCCAAGAAGGGTCGGCTCTGGCTGAACGATGGGTCGTGTGTTCGGCTGCGACCGGAGCGTCCGAACCATGTCTGGTCCTATGACTTCGTCCAGGATCGAACCCATGACGGGCGGATCTTCCGCACGCTCAACATCATCGACGAGTTCACGAAGGAGGCTCTGGTGATCCGTGTCAAACGCAAGCTCAATTCCGTCGACGTGGTCGACGCCTTGACTGACCTGTTCATCCTGCGCGGTCCGCCGGAATACATAAGGTCAGACAATGGCGCAGAATTCATCGCCAAGAAGGTGCGCGCCTGGATCGGCGCGGTGGGTGCCAAAACTGCCTTCATTGCGCCTGGATCGCCATGGGAAAACGGCTACTGCGAGAGCTTCAACGCCCGATTTCGGGACGAGTTGCTGAACGGCGAGGTCTTCTCATCGCTGCGCGAGGCCCAAATCCTGATCGAGCGATGGCGTCGCCATTACAACACCGTCAGACCACACAGCGCTCTGGGATACCGTCCACCAGCGCCCAAAAGCATCGTCCCAATAGACCAAAGGCCAACCATGCACTAACATTCAAACTGGACCACTCGTTGGGGGCAGACCACGCCCACCAAAGAACGAGGCCGCCAATCCGTAAACCCGGCTGATTACCGGACCCGCCAGAGTGGGGAATTTTACTTCGGCACTTTTGGGGAAAGTTCAAACGGCGTTGACACCGGCCGATTTGCCTTTGCGGACGCGGCCTTCAAGGCCACGATGGACCTTGGCCGCGAGGTCTCTGAGAAAGACAGCTGAGACAGCACCGCTGAACCCGATATGCATCTCGCTGATCTCGCCTTGCGAACTGGTGACGATCCGGATGCCGCGATACTGCAATTGTTTGTAGAAATACGAGGTATCTTCCTGATCGCGGCTGATGCGGTCGAGGCTTTCTGCGACAACAACATCGAAAAGGCCAAGGCGCGCGTCAGTCAGCAGGCGCTGGTAGCCCGGGCGTTCCCGCGATGCGCCGGAAATCGCCGCATCGGCGTAATCATGGACCACGACCCAACCGTGCGTATCAGCTAGGCGGTGGCAGAGGCGCTGCTGGTCTTCGATCGATGCGGCGGACTGCATCTCGCTTGAATATCGTGCGTAGGTTGCGACACGCAAAGGCTGGCTGGGCATGTTACTAGTCCTCACTGTCGTTTGCGCGTTGCGCGGCGACATCGGCCTTGGCTGTCTGCCGTGCGAGGAGCCGCACGATCTCGACAAGGCAAGGATGCGGGGCAGAGCGATTCTTGGCAAGCGGCAGGTTGGAGCTCGCATCCACGGGCACGGGCGCTGCGGACAGCGCCTCTTGCTTGCGAACATGACTTCTCCGGTCCCGTGCCATTGGCCGAGTTCTCCTGCCCGATCCTGCACAGGGCGGGATGGGTCATATTGATCTGATCTGTGCCGGAATTCTGTCCGACGGTGCTGCAATCAATATAAGTCATGATCGGTCCATTCATTGAGTCGAAAACCGGAGGAGAAAAGCGGGAATGTCGCAATATTGTGGATAACCCCACAAACGCGAAAAACTATTTCCATTCTTTTGCGGGGTGATCGCTGCAATCCTGCTTCAGGCAGAAAACTGAAAGAGCAAAACCCTATAGAAAGAGAGTTCTCCATATTTTGCCCCAGTATCAGGTATTGCAACTCCGCCAGTCTCTGAATTGCCAAAAAGAATTCCGCAAATGACCACCAATCGGGCCGTCATTGCAGCGGGTTTGCCTTTAACGAAATGACAAACCCGCTCCAGATTATCGTTGATCGGTTGTCAGGGCGCGGTCACCGCTCTGCTCGGGACGTGAGGGCGCGAGGTTTTCTAGCCATGGGCGCAGGTCTTCGGTATCCATTTCCCGGACGGCCAGAAGATGGTCAGCCAGATGCTCCAGCAGATCGCGATGCGGGGCGAGAAGCTGCTGCGCCCGGCGTTCGAATTGATCGAGTTTGACACGGGCGCGATCACGTTCTGCCGAAGTGATGCGCTTCATGTCCACGGGTCCAAGCCAGGCATTGCCGTTTGCCCCGAGCCCGAACTCTCGGTCGAATTGCAACTGAAGCCTCGTCGCCAAGGCGAGATCACTTTCCTCGCTGCCGCCTGCTCCTGCGCTGACCGAGGCGAGGATCGCGCGTTCGGCGGCGCGGCCGGCCAGGATGATCGTCAGTTCATACTCGAACTCGGGCACAGTGCCTTGGCGGATCGCAGACGCGCGGAATGTGAAACCGCCGTTTGCCGAGAGCTGGAGGCGACGGAGGGAATGTCCCGCTCGATGTTGAAAAGCGCGACGGGGGACGCTGCTGATTTCAGGGTTACGCGGCATCTGCCACCTGGTCAACGGCGTCTTCGGGTTTGGAGCGATGCTTCTCCAGTGCTGCCTTGAGGACGGGCAATTGCTTGTGGGCCTTGAGGCGACGAAAGCCCTTGGCGGCCTCGAGCATGCCCGCAGCGGTCCAGCGCAGCGCCATTTTCGCGTCGCGCCAGCGCTTCACGTTCCGGCAGACCTGTCTGATCACCGCGTTCATAGACTCGACGATGTTTGTCGAAGCCAGTGAGCGGCGCAGTTCGGGCGGCAGGCGAGGCGGGTCACGGTGAGGATCTCGTCGAGGCCTCGAGGATGCTCTTCGACACGCCGGGCGCCTCGAGTTCGAGGCGGCGCGCGAGGGTGCGCAGAAGACGTTCGGCCTTGTCGGCATCATCGAGCTCCCAGGCCTGGCGCAGGGCGCGGCGGACAGCGGCGTGAAGCTTGGGATTGAGTCGCTCGGTGATGTTGCGAGCCTTGTGGACCTGGCAGCGCTGGATCGGAATGCGCGCCAAAGGTCCGGCGGATCGCCTTGGTCAGGGCCTTGGCGCCATCTACGATGAACAGCCGACAGACTGCGGGTTCGAGCCACGCTCGATCAGGTTGTCCACAACGCCTGCACGGTCGCAGCGTTCTCCGTCGCGCCTTCGACCACGCCCAGCGGGTGTTTCCCCGTCGGCATCGATCCCGATCGCGCCCAGCATCAGCAGGTTGTCCCCATGTGCAGACATCGATCTGGATCACAGCAGGTCGAGCGCAGACAGATCAGAGGCCATCCATGCGTCATGCGCGCCTGTGGTCAGCGCCTTGAACCGCCGTGAGACTGCGGATTTACAGCCCGATCCCGCCTCGGACGGCACCCCGGCCTCGGGCAGCGCACGGCGCGGCCGACTTTGCGCGTGGCGACATTCATCAGCATCAGCTCATCGCCATTGCTCCAGCCAGCGGCCTGCGCAGCTTCCTGCCAGTTGGCAGCGAACAGCTCCTTGCGGTGGTTTTGATCGCACCCGCGGACGCTCCAGTTCCACCTTGCACCGTGAAAGCCCACCGGGCCCGCGTGCGGCCCAGCGTACCCTGCTTGTCGGCACTGCGCGCATGCGGGGCCCCGGCCAGCGCCGTCGCGTCCTCCTCCAGCATCTGCGTCAGGCTGGCGAGACCCGCGACCAGGCAGAACCGCTCGAAGCTCGCCCCGACCGCATCACGGGCCTCTTCGACTGCCGCCGTCAGCTCGGCCTTGCTGGCCAGGGCCAGCGGGGATGTGGTAGATGTTTTCATGGTGTTGCTCTCCATCTGGATTGAACACCCCGAGCCTACGGCTCAGGGAGAGCAACGCCACCCTTCAGATAACGAACTTCAACATCGGTCGGGACATTCCCGCGACGGATGGGAACGGCACCGAGTAGAGTGGCTACGACCGCATGGCCACATTCATGGATTGCGATGCGGCGGTTGTGCTCGGGTTTGGCATCCGGCCGTGCTGACAGCAACATCTGAGGCGTGAACGGCCGCGCCATCCGCCGCGCGCTCGACTTGGCTGCGCGGATGGTCGCGTCGATCGTCGCAGGCGTTTCGCCCGAGTACGCCCGGGCGAGCGTGTTGAGGTCGGCTTCTTGGGCGTCCGGCATTGCACGGGTCAGCATGTGCCGGATCTGGGGCTGTGTTGGGCGGCCAAGGTTGCAGTGCAGGTCAAATCGATCGCGCCTCAAGATCGCCGGGTCGAGGGCTTCGGGGTGGTTGGTTGCTCCGACCAGAATGACTCCTTCTGCACGCTGAAGCTGATCGATCTCGGAAAGGAACTGGTTGATGACCTGTCTGCGATAATTGGCTCCATGCTTGTCCGTGCCTTGCCGTGAACCGGCAGCGTCGACTTCGTCAATGAACAGGACGGATGGCTTTTGGCGGATGGCCTCGGCAAAGCTGTTGCGCATCTCGCGCAGCATGTCGCCCAGGTGCCCCGCGCTTTGCCAGGTCCCGAACGAGCTCTCGACGATGGGCACGCCTGCCGAGGCCGCGATAGCGCGTGCGATGACGGTCTTCCCGGTGCCGGGTTCACCCGAAAACAAGATCGAGTGAGACAGTTCGGTCCAGGGCGCGCCGTCGTGCTTCCAGGCCTGTTGATTGCCACTGAGAATTGACCCGGCAACCGCCAAAATTGTCACTGAGAATTGACCCATGTGCAACCTTTCCCCGGCTTGAACCAGCTGGGGGCATATGGAGTGATCGACATGGGATTTTTGAAGGTTATCAGGACATGGGCGCTGCGAGACAAGATGCCCATTCGCGAGATTGCGCGGCGCACAGGCATCGCGCGCAACACAATCAAGAAGTATTTGCGGGAGGGGATTGTTGAACCTGCGTTTCAGACGCCGGATCGTCCGAGCAAGCTGGATCCGTATGCCGCTCAGCTAGGATGGCTGGTTTCAGATCAGCGCAAGTCACGCAAAGAACGCCGAACGGCGAAGCTAATGCACGCCGATTTGGTGGAGCTGGGATATGAAGGTTCCTATGAGCGTGTTGCGGCCTTCGTGCGGGAATGGAAGGGCGAACGCAGCGTGCGTATCACACGACCGACCGGGGTGTCTTCGTGCCGCTTGTGTTCCGGGTGAAGCCTTTCAGTTTGATTGGAGCGAAGACTGGGCCTATGGGCGGTGAACGCATCAAGCTGCAAGTTGCCCATATCAAGCTGTCGCACAGCCGCGCCTTCCTTGTGCGAGCCTATCTTCTGCAAACGCATGAGATGCTGTTCGACGCTCATTGGCATGCCTTTCGCGTCTTCGAAGGCGTGCCCGGTCGCGGCATCTACGACAATATGAAGACCGCCGTCGACAAGGTCAGACTTGGCAAGAAGCGCGATGTGAATGCGCGGTTCACGGCGATGACCAGCCATTATGTCTTTGATCCCGAGTTCTGTAACCCGGCGGCGGGCTGGAGAAGGGACAGGTCGAGAAGAATGTGCGCGATGCGCGTCACCGCATGTGGCAGCTGATGCCAGCCTTTCCGGACCTGGGCGCGCTGAATGACTGGCTGGAAGAGCGCTGCAAACTGCTGTGGACTGAGACGGCCCATGGCAGGTTGCCTGGAAGCATTGCCGATGTGTGGGAAGCTGAGAAGCCTGCGCAGATGCCGCTCCCCATAATGTTCGATGGCTTTGTCGAGGAAAGAAAGCGCGTCTCGCCGACCTGCCTGATCAACTTTGATCGCACCCGCTATTCTGTGCCCGCCAGCTTTGCAAACCGCCCCGTCAGCCTGCGCATTTACCCTGAGCGGCTGGTGGTCGTCGCCGAGGGGCATGTGATTTGCACGCATGAGCGCATCATCGACCGGTCGCACCGCCAGCCGGGGCGCGTGATCTATGACTGGCGCCACTATCTGGCAGTCGTTCAGCGCAAGCCCGGAGCGTTGCGCAATGGTGCCCCTTCGTGGAAATGCCCGAGCCCTTCCGCATGTTACAGGCGAAGATACTGCGCCAGCCCGGCGGGGACCGCGAAATGGTCGATATCTTGTCACTTGTCTTGCACCATGATGAGCAAGCCGTGCTGTGCGCCGTGGAATTGGCACTGGAGGCAGGCGTGCCGACCAAAACCCATGTGCTGAACCTGCTCCACAGGCTGCTGGATGGCAAACCGACCGACCAGCCGGATGTGAACCCTCCAGCGGCCTTGTCGCTGAGCAGGAGCCGAGGCCAATGTCGCGCGCTATGATGGGCTGCGCACTCAGAAAGGAACTCGTCATGCGTCATGACCCTGCGGGTGCTGCGCTGATCATCATGTTGCGCAGCCTTAAAATGCCGGGCATGGCGCAGGCTGTCCAGGATCTGCATGAGCAAGGGTCGCCCGCATTCGAGGCTGCCATGCCGATCCTGTCGCAGCTGCTCAAGGCCGAAATGGCCGAGCGCGAGGTGCGGTCTATCGCGTATCATATGAAAGCCGCCCGCTTTCCGGCCTACAAGGACTTGTCCGCCTTCGACTTCGCGGCCAGTGAAATGCGTGAAGCTCTGGTCCGCCAGCTCCATCGATGCGAATTCCTGGATGGGGCTGAGAATGTGGTCCTGATCGGCGGGCCGGCACAGGGAAATCCCATGTTGCGACAGCCCTCGGCATTCAGGCCATCGAGCATCACCGCAAGCGTGCGCTTCTTCTCAACGTCGAATTGGTCAACGCCCTGGAACAGGAAAAAGCCCAGGGCAAGGCCGGAAAGATCGCAGAGGCGCTGGTGAAAACTGATCTCGTGATCCTGGATGAGCTGGGATACCTCCCGTTCAGTGCCTCTGGCGGCGCCTTGCTCTTCCACCTCCTCAGCAAACTCTACGAGCGCACAAGCGTCATCATCACCACCAACCTGAGCTTCAGCGAATGGGCCAGTGTGTTTGGGGACGCTAAGATGACCACAGCGCTGCTCGATCGCCTCACCCACCGCTGCCACATTCTGGAGACCGGCAACGACAGCTACCGCTTCAAGGCCAGCTCAGAAACAGCGAAAAAGAAACGGAAGGAAACACCAGCATTGACGCCAACATGACACGCAGAACATAACAACTGGGTGGGTCAGATCTCGGTGACAATGCCGGGTCAATTCTCAGTGGCAATCAACATTCCAGGCCGTCAGGTCGGACACGAGGTCAGCCGCTGCGAGGTGTGCGGGGGCGTCGCCGCCGATCTGTTCAAGCGTCATGTCGGTCGTGACTTTGGCGGGCGGTGCGAGAAAGCCGGAGAGTGCTTTCGCTGCGGCTGCCGCAGTCGGCGCGCGCAGGGCGGCGAAGAGGCTCGGGATGTTGATATCTGCTAGCTCGGCGTTGCCGGGTAGCAACGGCCGCACCACAGACCGGTCGATCTTTCCGGTCGCGGAATGGGTTTGCGCGAGGAGCGCCAAAATGATCTCGCGGTCAACGGGGGCGAGCGGAATCGCGGACGGCAGCACCCGCAGCACATTTGCAGGCAGCGGTGCCTCGCCAGGGAGCAGAATCATCATTGGGTGCGGCAGCGGCAGCGCGGCGACGATCTCGTCCGCGGTGCGATGATAGGTCTGCTCCGTGATCTTGCGGCTTGCGCTCTCAAACGGGCGGATGAGTTGAAGGATGCCAGTGTTCTTGCTGTGCGGTGCGCGCAGTTGTGCAGCCCACTCGCCGGTCAGAAAGAGGCGCCCGATCGTGGTTGCCGCACCGGAAATCTGGTCCGGGTCGAAACCTTCGACAACGGTGACTGCGCAGCGGCGCAGGGACGTCAGGAATTCCCGCTCGCTGCCGAAGGTGGCGGCAAGCCGCAAGGTCATCAGGATCTTGCCGGGTTCGATGAACTGCGCGGGCCGGTCGGCACCGGTTTCGTCGAGCGCCCAGCCGTCGATTCCAGCCTCGCGCATTGCGTCGAGATCACGTGTGTCATGTCCCTGACTGCGCTCGAGCTCGTCGAGCAATTCGATGGCGGAAGGCTTCTGGCCGGTGGCAGGAGGCGTGATCACGTCGCTGTCGGCGTCGCTGTCGAGGTCGAACGGACTGTCGGCTTCGGCTTCGCGCAGGCGACGCATCAGCACGCGTGCATATGGTGCCCATGGCACGGTGTTAGAGGTCGTCATCATTTTGATGCCTCCTTGGCAGGGGAAAGTGGGAGAGGAAAAGGTGGGGATCAGTCAGCGATGGAGATGTCGCCAGAGAGAGCGTCGAGCATCTGCAGAATCTCGGGCTCAAGCGTTGCGGCGTAGATCTCGGACTTAACCCGGAGATGCGCGCGATATTGAGCGGGCGAAATGACCGCATCGGGGTGCGCGCGTTTCAGGGATTGGTGCAGGCGCTTTTCGATGCACTGCGCCTGGTGTCCGGTTTTGATGCAAACCATCCGCAGGATTGTTCCGTCGATCTCGGGACCGCACATCAACTGATAGTACAACCGGCTTTTCGGATTCCGGGAAAACCCGAGCTTCACGACGGGTGCCTGCCCATGGTCTGCCCCCAACGAGTGGTCCAGTTTGAATGTTAGTGCATGGTTGGCCTTTGGTCTATTGGGACGATGCTTTTGGGCGCTGGTGGACGGTATCCCAGAGCGCTGTGTGGTCTGACGGTGTTGTAATGGCGACGCCATCGCTCGATCAGGATTTGGGCCTCGCGCAGCGATGAGAAGACCTCGCCGTTCAGCAACTCGTCCCGAAATCGGGCGTTGAAGCTCTCGCAGTAGCCGTTTTCCCATGGCGATCCAGGCGCAATGAAGGCAGTTTTGGCACCCACCGCGCCGATCCAGGCGCGCACCTTCTTGGCGATGAATTCTGCGCCATTGTCTGACCTTATGTATTCCGGCGGACCGCGCAGGATGAACAGGTCAGTCAAGGCGTCGACCACGTCGACGGAATTGAGCTTGCGTTTGACACGGATCACCAGAGCCTCCTTCGTGAACTCGTCGATGATGTTGAGCGTGCGGAAGATCCGCCCGTCATGGGTTCGATCCTGGACGAAGTCATAGGACCAGACATGGTTCGGACGCTCCGGTCGCAGCCGAACACACGACCCATCGTTCAGCCAGAGCCGACCCTTCTTGGGTTGTTTTTGCGGGACTTTCAGCCCTCCCGCCGCCAGATCCGTTCGACGCGCTTGTGATTTACATGCCAGCCGCTGTTGTTCAGCATTCCGGTAATCATGCGATATCCATAGCGTCCGAACTCTTCTGTCAGTGCGATGATGTCATCGGTCAGCCGTTCTTCGTCCGGCAGGCCGAGAGGCACCTTGCGCTGTGTCGAGCGATGCTGACCCAATGTGCGACAAACCCGGCGCTCTGATAAGCTGAGAGTCTGCCGCACATGGTCGATACATCGACGGCGGCGGGAAGGGCTTAAAAGTTTCCCCGTGCAGCCTCGGTCAGGATCACCTTGTCCAGCGTCAGATCCGACACGGCACGCCTAAGCCGGGTATTCTCAGTCTCCAGCTCCTTCAGCCGTTTGAGCTGATCTCGACTCATGCCACCATACTCTTTGCGCCATCGATAATAGGTCGGTTGTGTCACGCCGATCTGTCGAACGGCATCAGCAATCGAACGTCCTTGCCCTTGCAGCACTTCAACCTGCCGCAGCTTCAGCACGATCTCTTCGGGGTTGTCTCGCTTTCCTGCCATCTCTGGTCCTCCTGAAATGGGATAATACTATCCCAGTTGGTGGACCACTTCAGTGGGGGCACTCCAACGGCGTTTCAGTGATTGGTAAATCGCGGCAGGTGACGACGCCAGGCGGCGCTGCAGGATCTGGAGAGCGAAACCAACGTTATTGCGCTTCTTGCCATCTTCGGCGGCGAAACGCTGAACTCGGTTCATTTCGTTGCGCACGTATTCCGTGACCGCTGCGTAGAGTTCTGCCTCTTCGGGCGAAAGCTCATATTTCACAGTGTAGGCGCGGCGCTCAGGGAACAGCGGGCGGCCATCGAAACGCAGCAGCTCTTCTTTTGTCAGTCGGCGCATCATGTCCGCGGTATCGGCATAATGCACGCCATCGCGGAAGCGGCCTTCAAAACGGTCGCCGTCCAGCAGCGCCATGAAAAGCTGAAAATCCTGCTCATGGCCATTGTGCGGCGTGGCAGACATCAAGAGAAAGTGGCGACAGGCTTCACCAAGACGCTGCCCCAAACGATATCGCTTGGTGTACTTGGCTTCTCCACCAAAATACGTCGCCGACATGCGGTGGGCTTCATCGCAGATGATCAGGTCCCATTCTGTGGATTGGGCCAGCTTTTCTTGCAGATCATCATTACGCGCCAATACATCCAGCCGCGCGATCATGCGGTTGCGATCATTGAACGGATTTCCCGAACGGGAATTCTCAATCATGTCCCGCGTAAGAATATCAAATTCCAACCCGAACTTTTCACCAAGTTCATCCTGCCATTGTTCAACCAGACTTCCGGGAGCAACAACAAGGCATCGCTCAAGATCACTGCGGGCGATCAATTCTTTGATCAACAAACCCGCCATAATCGTTTTGCCTGCACCAGGATCATCAGCCAAAAGAAAGCGCAATGGTTGGCGCGGCAACATTTCACCGTAAACAGCAGAAATCTGATGGGGCAATGGATCAACAAGGCTGGTGTGAATAGCCAGATATGGATCAAAGTAATGGGCGAGCTTTATGCGATTGGCCTCGGTCACCAGCCGCAGGAGATCGCCGTCAGCATCAAAAGACCAAGCACGCCCTCGCGCATCAATCTCGATGCGCGCCTGATCATCACGGTAAAGCGTGGTTTCAGCCACGCCGCTGCCTTGGACCCGATAGACAAGGTTGATGGCTTGATCGCCAATCCACTCGACCGACACGACTTCGACAGGCTGTCCAGGAACAATGCCTCGGACAGAAGCGCCGTTCTTGATGTCTTCCAAAGTTGTCATCCGGCTCTCCCCATCCACGCGCCAACAAAGAGAATCGGCACAAGTCACTACAGAACATAAAACTCGTCGGCGAAACGCTTGGAAGCGTAGCAAATTTGCACATTCAGACGCTAATTTCAGATCTGGGTGCAAGCAAGGGAAGAAGACAACCTGCTGATGACAGCCAAAAAAGCAATTCATCGTCGGATTGCTCGTCTCGTGTAGCACTCCCCACACGAATTGACAAACCTGCCCCTCCTGACCACGCCCCGATCATCCCAAGCCAGCGGCCGGAGGAGACTCCCGCGCGCTTTCGGCTTGCCCCCCCTTGGCATGGTTCCTCCCCGGCCCCGAACGTATGCGGGGGGGCGCAGCGCGGCATTTCGCTAGCGACAGGCACTTTCACCGGGGAATCCAGGCGGAAGCCACCTGCCGCTCGATTTTGGAAAAAGCGACTCATTATCAAAGACTTGCGGAATCACGGTCTTGGCGTGCTGGATTCTTTTCGGAATCCAGGGAATCCAGTTTGTGGAAGCCACCCTGCCGGAAGCCAGCCAGCGGAAGCCACCCCGTAAGAAGCCATTGAATCCACGTCATTTTTTCATTTGACAAAGCTGCCCCCCTTGACCTACCTATTGATCATCGAAGAATAGTGCCCGCAGGGATCCCCTCGCGGGCATTTTCGTTTCCCCCACATTGCGGACCCCGATCCTGTCGCTGGCCATGTTGCCCGCGCGCGTCGGCACGTCCGCCCCACCTCAAATGAGAACCGCCCATGGACCTGGTCTTCGCACCGAGCCAGATCGAGACGTGGCCGATTGATCGGCTGCGCCCCTATGCCCGCAACGCCAAGATCCATGGCACGGACCAGGTCGCCAAGATCGCCGCCAGCATGGCCAAGTTCGGCTGGACCGTGCCCTGCATGGTGGCCGACGACGGCGAGCTGATTGCCGGGCATGGTCGGGTGCTGGCGGCTGCGATGCTCGGGTTAAAGGACGTGCCGGTGATCCGCCTCAGCCACCTCGACGAGGCGGAGCGCCGGGCGTACCGCATCGCCGACAATAAACTGACCGAGTTGGGCGAATGGGACGAGGCGATGTTGCGCGACGAGATCGCGGGGCTGCTGGCCGATGATTTCGACTTGTCGCTGCTCGGGATCACCGACGAGGATCTGGACGCCCTGCTGCGCGATCCGGATCAGGAGGAAGGTGGTGCCGTCGAGGGTGAGGACGACATTCCCGAACCGCCGGTCACGCCCGTATCGGTGGCAGGTGATCTTTGGCAGCTGGGGTCGCACCGGCTGATCTGCGGTGACAGCACGTCCGCAGATGTGGTCGGGCGTCTGCTGGGCGATGTGAAACCGCTCTTGATGGTGACCGATCCGCCCTATGGCGTGGAGTATGATCCCTCTTGGCGCAACCACGCGGGCGCGGCCAAGACCAAGCGCACCGGCAAGGTGCTCAACGATGACCGGGCGGATTGGCGAGAGGCTTGGGCGCTGTTCCCTGGCGACGTGGCTTACGTCTGGCACGGCGCGCTGCACGCAGCGACCGTCGCGGAAAGCCTGATGGCGGCGGGCTTTGCGGTGCGGTCACAGATCATCTGGGCCAAGGATCGGCTGGTTCTGAGCCGGGGAGATTACCACTGGCAGCACGAACCCTGTTGGTATGCCGTGAAAAAGACCGGCAAGGGTCATTGGGCGGGGGATCGCAAGCAGACGACGCTGTGGCATATCTCCGGCAAGGACCAGGACGTGGCCACCGTTCACGGCACCCAGAAGCCGGTTGAATGCATGCGCCGCCCGATCCTGAACAATTCCAGCCCGGGTCAGGCAGTGTTTGAGCCGTTCATGGGATCCGGCACAACGCTGATAGCGGCGGAAACCACGGGCCGCATCTGCTTCGGCATCGAGTTGAACCCCGCCTATGTCGATGTTGCCATCGAGCGCTGGCAGCAGTTCACCGGCGCGAATGCTGTGCTGGCAGAAACGGGCGAAACCTTCGCCCACCTGAAGGCCAAGAGGCTGGCGGCATGAACAACGCAGAGTCCAACATGCCTGGCACCATCCACACGCCAGACGTAATCGAAATCCGCATCCTGATCAGCGCCATGGCCGACAATCGCGCCATGATCGCCGAGACCAAAACCGGCCCTCGCCTGAACACCCTGCAACAGGATCTGACTGCGGCTCGGCAGCGCCTGGCCGTGCTGTTTGGCAAACGCCACGGCTGGCGCCTGTCCAAGTCGGACTTTTCTCCCGCTGTGCTGGCGCGCGGGGGACTGCTTAACGGACGCGGCTATCATGTCGATCCCTGGCCGCGCGACCTTGTCGATCACGCCTATTTCTACCGCAAAGACCGGAAAGCCGCCGCCGTGACCGCCCATCTCTACGGTATCTTCGATTATGCGAAGCGGCGGGACACTGAGGCCACGGCGGCTCTCCACGGGCTGCGCGTCATTTGGCCCGACGATTTCCCCAGCTGGTGGCTCCCGGGCCGGACGACGTTGGTGGTCTACACGCCCTTGACCGGATACGCGTAATGATGATGCAACCTGACCGGATTGAGCACTGGCCCCTCGCCCGCATCAAACCCTACGCCCGCAACGCCAAAACCCACGATGTCGACCAGGTCGCCAAGCTCGCTGCCAGCATGGCCGAGTTCGGCTGGACCGTGCCGGTGCTGGTCGCGGCCGACGGGGAGTTGATCGCGGGTCACGGTCGCATCCTGGCCGCCGCACACCTGGGACTGCCCGAGGCCCCGGTGATCGTTCTGGGCCATTTGACCGAGGCGCAGCGCCGGGCCTATCGCATCGCTGACAATAAGTTAACCGAGCTTGGCGGCTGGGATGAAGCCCTTCTCTTGCAGGAACTGCAGGCGCTTCTGGCAGAGGATTTCGATCTCGGGCTGATCGGGATCCCCGAGGATGAACTGGACGCTCTGCTGGCAGACGCCGACGACCGCCCGGCGATTTCCGACGACGACGCCGATGCTATCCCCGAACCACCTACTGAGCCCATCACCAAGCCGGGCGATATCTGGGCGCTGGGCAAGCATCGGCTGTGCTGCGGCGACGCAACGGATCCTGCCGCCGTGGCCAGATTGATGCAGAGCGAACTGGCCACGCTGATGTTCACTTCGCCACCCTACGCCCAGCAGCGCGACTATGGCGCGGCCAAGGAAAAAGTCGGCGATTGGGATGGGTTGATGCAGGGCGTCTTCACCGCAGCACCGGTCACCGCCGAGGCGCAACTGCTGATCAACCTTGGCCTCGTCCACCGCGACAGTGAATGGCAACCCTACTGGGAAGGATGGGTCGAATGGATGCGCAAATCTGGCTGGCGACGGTTTGGCTGGTATGTCTGGGATCAGGGGCCGGGCCTGCCGGGAGACTGGAACGGCCGCCTGGCCCCGTCGCACGAGTTCATTTTCCACTTCAACCGCGCTCCCCGCAAACCGCACAAAACTGTCCCGTCCAAACACGCAGGCGAGACCCTTGGCGGCGGTGGGCTGCGCGGGGCCGACGGCACCGTCCATGCCAAGACCGGCACCGGGAACGCAATCCAGAGCCACCGCATCCCGGACTCGGTGTTCCGGATCATGCGCCACAAAGGCGGGCTGGGCGCTGCCGGATCGCACCCGGCCGTGTTCCCGGTTGCACTGGTCGAGGCAGTGCTGACGGCGTTTTCGGATCCCGGCGACATGATCTATGAGCCGTTCTGCGGTTCCGGCACCCAACTGGTCGGCGCAGAACGCGCTGGACGGCGCTGTTTCGCGATGGAGCTGGACCCGGTCTATTGCGACGTCGCGGTGCGGCGGTGGGAGATGGCGACGGGGAGGGTGGCAACGGTCGTCCCAAAGTGACTCTGCTGAAGAAAACCGCCGATGTCTGCTGTGCGGACCAAGCGGCCTTTACCTTGCGCAACCTGAGTTACAAAACCGGACAAACAAACAGAAGACCGGGCGTAACGGCCTCTGGCGCTGTTAGGCGTTGATGAAGAAGTATCGAAATATCCCATACACATAGAGAGCCGAGAAGATTACATTGATGTGTTTCAGCTGAGGCTCTGTCCGGAGCCAGCCGCAGAAGACCCAGATCAAGCAAAATGGTAAGCCAAACATCATAGCCGCCAATTGCCAATCCTGAACGATGGAAACCGTGCTAAACAGGCCCAGCAATAGGGCTGCCCACTTAAGCGGCTGCTCATATGCAGCCAACTTCAAAAGTGTCATAATTAAAACTTTCGGATAAGCAGCGCCGTTGACCCAGCGTTCTGCTATATTGTCTCATAGCAAATGAATGACATCACGACAACACAGACACATCGAGCTCATCGCGACCTCAGCCGATCCGATACACCGATCCCCTGCCGTCGACCTTCGTCGCAGTGATCGCCAACCCCAGTTTCTTCTTCAGCACCCCGGAAATCACGCCCCTCGCCGTGTGCGACATCCAGTCGGTCGCTGCGACGATTTCGGCGATGGTGGCACCCTTATCGGTCTGCAGCATCTCGATCAACATCGCCTGCTTGGTTCCGGGGCGCAGGGTCGGCGGCTTCGGTGGCGTTGCCTTTGCGGCATGTTCGCGGATGGCGACCAAGGTCTTGACGACCACCGGTTCGATCCCGATGGCCAGCAACCCGGCATCGGTGACCACCAGCGTCGTGCCGTGCCCATCGCCGGTTTCGCGCCAGAGCGGTTCATTCCGGCGCAGGTTGGCGTCGACCTCCTGCAGCCAGCCGCGTTCCATCATCTTGGTGACGGCCATCTTCGCCGCTGCACCGTGCAACCCCTTCGGCAGCGGCAGGGCAATGTTCTCGGGGCGCTGGGCCCCGGCACTGAGGATGATAGTCTGGGTTTCGGTGAGTTTCGTCATGGCGGATTCCTCCTATTGGTCGTGCGTGGCAAGGAAAGCAGTGATGCGGGACATGAGGTCATTGTGGCCATCGGCATCGGTCCCGATGATCACATCACCATCGTCGTCGCGTTCCAGATCGGCGATTTCGCGCAGCAAGGCGATAGCATCGTCGCAGGCCACGAGACGTTCGGCCTCCCACGCGGCGGTGATCGCGTCCTGTTCGATCTGGTGGCGCTGGGCGGGATCAAGCGGCATGCTCGCCCTCCTTGAAAGCGCTGTCGGTGATCTGGCTCAGCAAGCTGGCATAATGGTTCAGCGTGCCGACATCGCCCCAGTTGATCTCGTCGGGGTGGGTCGCGAAATGGTCGTCGCTGAGGGCCTTCAGACGCTCCAGCATCGCGTCGATCTGGAACTTGGTGGTCATGAAGGCGTCGAGGGCTTTGGCGTTATCAGTCGCGCGGCGGGTGGTCATGGCGGGGGTTTCCTTGGCTGAGTTGCATCGTTTTCGTGTAATCACCATCGCTCCAGCGGGAGCACTAGTGTAGGTAATTCCAAGCAATATCAGTGCTTTTTGATTACACTCGGTCCGCATCGGCCTTTGGTTTGATCGCCACCCACTGGCATCCGATCCACATGTAGAGATGCGCAAACTCACGCGTCGGGCGCGGCAGGATGCGGGGATCGCGGGGCGGGCTGAAGCAATCCAGCGCCTCGGGGGTAACCTGCCGGATTTCGCGGGCGGCAAGGATGTCCTCGGGCTTCCACTGCGCCAGTGCGGGCAGCATGTGGACCGGGTAGCCGTCGAAGTGCACATAGACATGCGCCCATTCCTCCGGCCCGATCTGGATGGCGATCTGCGCGCGGGTGCTCATGGCCCTGCTTCAGATCAGCTGCAGGTCGACCAGCACGGCGCTAGCGGCAGCCAGTTGCGCAGTCGGCAGGTCGATCTTGATGTGCGAGAACAGGTCCGAGCAGTCTGCGCGGACGCCCGCTTCTTTGAGCGCGTCCTCGATACCGGCGGCGACGCTGTTCATGCGCGAACGGTCCAGATGGTCGGGCAGCGTGGCGATGTCGATGCGGATGGTGGTGGTGGCGGTCATGATCTTGTCCTTTCAGGGTTGGGTTGCGGCGCCAGTGCCAGTGCTGCGGCCAGCTTCAAAGGCCTCTTCCAGCGCATCGCGGATCGCCCAGACGGCCACATCATGGAAGTCGAGCCGGTCGCGATTGCGGGTCTCCAGCGTTTCGATGAAGAACCGGCGCTGGGCGATATCGAGGATCAAAGCTTCGCGGGCGGCCTCGGGGGTGGGTTTGCGTTTGGCCATGATCACTCCTCCCAGCGGTGTTCGGGGTGAGTCGTGCGCGCGCGGGCTTCCTCGCGCATCATCTCGTGGGCGCGTGCCATCTCGACCATCCCGTCGGCCTGGCTCATCCGCCCCGACATGACTTCATCCATCACCCAGTTCACCCGCTCCTGCGCGGGGCTGGTGTGGCCCCGCCATCCGTCGCTCATCGAGCTGTGTCCCATCTTTTCCTGTGCGCGCATGGTGGCCTCCGATCCTCAAGTAAGGGGTGCGATACACCCGTTTGCCTTGCACCATGAATCGCTCTATCGCGGAGTGTAATCAACTGAATAAGATCGTTATTTCCGTTTAATTCCAATATCTTGAGGTTGAAGCAATCGCCATGGAAGGTATGTCCGAACGCCAGTATTCCGCCCACTCCGGCCTCTCGCGCGGGGCGATCCAGAAGGCACGCAGGGCCAGCCGCTTGGTGGTTTACAGCGACGGGTCGATCAACGCGGCAGCGTCTGATGTGCGCCGTGCCGACATGACCGACCCCGACCAGCAACGGCGCAGCACCGGCGGCGGCGATAGCGGGTTTTCCGGGCCTGCCGACAGTTCTTCGTATCTGAAGGCCCGCACCGCGCTGACGGTCTACCAGGCGCAGGACAAGCAGCTTGGCATCCAGAAGAAGAAGGGCACGCTGGTCGACCGCGCCCGGGCTGAGGCACTGGTGTTTCGCCTCGCGCGGCAGGAACGGGACACATGGGTCACCTGGCCCAGCAGAGTGGCCGCACTGATGGCGGCCGAAATAACCGCGGAGGTGGAAAAACAATCCGGCAAACCGGTGCGACCGGAGCGACCGGTGATCATCGAGGCCGCGATCCTGCAGAGGGTGTTGGAAGCCCATGTCAGACAGCACCTCGAAGCCCTCGCCGATCTCCGGGTCAGCCTCGGATAGCGACAACACGGCCAGCGATGACCTGACCGCAGACCTCGATCTGGGGTTTGACGGGGCCGAGGATATCTTGCGCAGCTGGCGCAAAGGCATGCGCCCGGATCCTGATCTGACGGTGTCGGAATGGGCGGATGCGCATCGCTGGCTGTCCTCGCGTGCTGCGGCCGAGCCGGGACGATATCGCACCGCGCGAGCGCCCTATCTGCGCGAAATCATGGATGCGCTGTCGCCCCGCCACCCGGCGCAGCGCATCTCGTTCATGAAAGCGGCGCAGGTTGGGGCGACCGAGGCTGGCAACAACTGGATTGGCTTTGTGATCCACCACGCGCCGGGTCCGATGCTGGCGGTGCTGCCGACGGTGGAAATGGCCAAGCGTACCTCGCGCGGGCGGCTCGACCCCTTGATCTCGGAAAGTCCGGTGCTGCGTGCACTGGTCAATCCGGCTCGCTCGCGCGATGCGGGCAATTCGATGCTCTCGAAGGAATTCCAAGGCGGCATCCTGGTGCTGACCGGCGCAAATTCTGCGACAGGTCTGCGGTCAATGCCTGCGCGGTACATCTTTCTCGACGAGGTTGACGCCTATCCGGCCTCTGCCGACGAGGAAGGCGATCCGGTCACACTGGCCGAGGCCCGCACCACCACCTTCTCGCATCGGCGCAAGGTGTTCATGGTCTCGACCCCGACGATCCGGGGCATCAGCCGGATCGAGCGGGAATACGAGGCATCCGATCAGCGTCGGTACTTCGTGCCCTGCCCACATTGCGGCGCGATGCAGTGGCTGCAGTTTGAGAGGCTGCGCTGGGACAAAGGACGGCCCGACACGGCGTCCTACCATTGCGAGGGCTGCGAGAAGCCCATCGCCGAGCATCACAAGACGCAGATGCTGGCGGCAGGAGAGTGGCGGGCGACGGCGACCTCAGTTGATCCGCATTCCATCGGCTTCCACATCTCGGCGCTCTATTCGCCGCTGGGCTGGAAAAGCTGGCAACAGATCGGGCGGGACTGGCTGGCTGCACAGGGTTCAGAAGAGATGCTGCGCGCCGCGCGCAACACCCTGCTGGGCGAAACTTGGGTCGAAAGTGGCGACGCGCCGGAATGGCAGCGGCTGGCAGAACGGCGCGAAGCCTATGGTGGTGTGCAGGTCCCTGTCGGTGGTCTGTTCCTGACCGCCGGTGTCGATGTGCAGAAGGACCGCATCGAAGTCGACGTCTGGGCCTGGGGCCGGGACAGGACAAGCTGGTTGGTCGATCACATCGTCATCGCGGGCGGTCCCGACGATCCGCAGTGCTGGGATAAGCTGACCGCGCTGCTTGGACGGACTTGGGCCTGTGCCAATGGTGCTGTGATGTTGATCGGCAAGCTGGCGATCGACACCGGCTATGAAGCCCCGGCGGTTTACGCGTGGGCGCGGAAACAGGGGTTCGACCAGGTTTCGCCAATCAAAGGGCTGGAAGGCTTCAACCGGGCCACGCCGGTGTCGGGGCCGACCTTTGTCGATGCGACCATCGGCGGCAAACGTCTGCGGCGGGGCGCGCGCCTGTGGTCTGTGGCCACGGCGACGTTCAAAACCGAGACCTACCGTTTCCTGCGGTTGGAACGTCCCTCGGACGAAGATCGGGCGTTGGGCGTCTGTGATGCTCCCGGCACCGTGCATCTGCCCGACTGGATCGACACCGAATGGCTGAAGCAGTTGGTGGCGGAACAGCTCGTCACCGTGCGCAACAAGCGCGGCTACAGCCACCCCGAATGGCAGAAAATGCGCGAGCGCAACGAGGCGCTGGACTGCCGGGTTTATGCCCGGGCGGCGGCGTGGATCCTCGGGGCTGATCGCTGGGACGAGGCGACCTGGCGGCGGCTGGAAGAACAGGCCGGGGTCGAGACCAAGCCTCAGATGCTCGCAGCCATACCTGCAGCGACAGATGCCCCGACCGCGCCCAAGGCCGGAAAACCAACGACGCCACGGCGGAAACGCCGGGCTTACACACCAAACTTCATGAGGGATTGAGATGGATCTGGAACGGATGCGCGCCTTGCTGGCGGCACTGCAGGAAGCGCGCTACGCGGGCGTCCGCTCGGTCAGCTATGACGGCAAATCGATCAACTATGGCTCGGACGCGGAACTGGCGAATGCGATTGCCGATCTGGAAGGTCGGATTGCCACGGCCAATTCTGGCAGGCCACGACGCCGCCGCTGGGGCACTGTCGCCTCGAAGGGTCTGTGACCGATGGCGTTTGAGGCTTTCCGCCAGCGCATCGGCAGCATCATTGGCGGGTTTGACGCGGCGCAGGCGCATCGTCGCCTGCGCGGGTTCCGGGCCAGCCGCGCGCATGTGAATACTCTGATCGCAGCCTCGGGCGACACCATCACCGCCCGTGCCCGCTGGCTGGTTCGGAACAATGGCTATGCGGCGAATGCGGTAGAAAGCTTCGCTAGCAATGTCGTCGGCGATGGGATCAAACCCTCCTCGACCATCGCCGATGCGGCCAAGAAGGAAGAATTGCAGGCGCTGTGGCTGGCCTGGACCGATGACGCTGACGCGGAAGGCCTGACCGACTTCTACGGGCTGCAGCGCCGGGCCGCCCGCGAGGTGTTCTTGTCGGGCGAGGTCTTCTTCCGCATACGGCCCCGCCGGGTGGAAGACGGCCTAACCGTTCCACTGCAACTGCAGATGCTGCCTGCCGAGATGCTGCCCTTGGACATGAACCGCACCCTACCGGGCGCAGGGCTGATCCGCCAAGGGATCGAATTCGACGGCATTGGCCGCCGCGTCGCCTATCATTTCCTGCGCCGCCATCCGGGTGATCTGACCGACCCCGGCCTCACCAATGAGACCGTCCGTGTGCCCGCCGCAGATGTGATCCATGTTCTCGACCCGGTCGAGGCAGGCCAGTTGCGCGGTGTGTCCCGCTTTGCAGCCGCAATCGTCAAGCTGTTCACGCTGGACCTCTATGACGACGCGGAACTGGAACGCAAAAAGATCGCGGCGATGTTCGCGATGTTCATCACCTCGCCTGCCCCGGAAACCCCGCTGGAACCGACTGAAGAGGATTTGGAGGTTGAGCCCGGCCAAGTGGTGCGGCTGGACCCCGGCGAGGATGTCTCGACGCCAGCCACACCGGACTCCGGCGGCACCTATGAGCTGTTCCAATACCGGACCTTGCTGCAAGTCGCGGCGGCGTTGGGCATCCCCTACGGCTACCTGACGGGCGACACCGCCAAGGGTAACTTCTCCAACACGCGTATCTCGCTGATCGAATTCCGCCGTCGCATCTCGGCCTTGCAACATGGCGTGCTGGTGTTCCAGCTCTGCCGCGCGGTGTGGTCTCGCTGGATGGACGTGGCGGTGCTGTCCGGTGCTATCGACCTGCCCGGCTATGATCAACAACGCCGCCAATATCAGGCCTGCGACTGGTTGCCGACCAAATGGGACTGGATCGATCCGATGAAGGACGCGTCCGCAGAGATCCTGCAGATCGAGTCCGGCCTGAAATCCCGCACGCAGGCGATCTCGGAACGGGGCTATGACGCCGAACAGGTCGACCGCGAGATTGCCGCCGAGCGCAAACGCGAATTGTCACTGGGTCTCGACTTCCGGCGTCCAGGATCCCCGGCACAGGGGCCGGGCGCTGCCAGCGGCAAGGATGACAAACAGGGCGACGAAAAGGACGACGATGCGCCGGAAGATGCCGAAGACGAACCTGCCCCCAAGGATGAACCGTGATGCACCACGCCCAGATCGCCCAGCGCGCCTTCAACACACCCCTGATGGTGGACCCAGCCAAGGCGCTGGCGTTTCTGTCCGGGCTGGGGCCTCGCATTACCGGACAGGAAATCACCTTCCATGGGCTGGAAATCGACGCTTCGGAGCAAACAGCGGCCGCCATGCCTGCCCGCGCCTCTTTGTTCGGAAATGACCTCGCCCAGCGCCACCAGCGCAACGGCAGCCAACCCTATGCCTTGATCGACGGCATTGCCGTGATCGAAATTGCGGGCACACTTGTGCACCGTGGTGCATGGATCGGGCAATCCTCGGGTCTGACCTCTTATGAGGGCATCGCTGCCCAGCTTCAGGCAGCGTTGATCGATCCCGGCGTTCGCGGCATTGCGTTGGACATCGACAGCTTCGGTGGCGAGGTCGCTGGCGCCTTCGATCTGGCCGACCGCATTCGGGCGGCGCGATTGCAGAAGCCGGTCCACGCCTTTGTCGCCGAACATGCGCTATCGGCTGGCTACGTTCTGGCATCCCAGGCCGACCGCATCGTCCTGCCTCGCACCGGGGTGGTCGGCAGTATCGGCGTGGTCGCTCTGCACACCGATATGAGCGGAGCGCTGGATCAAAAGGGCATCGCCGTCACCATGATCCATGCGGGCGCGCACAAGATCGACGCCAATCCGTACCAGCCGCTGCCGGAGGCGGTACACGACCAGATGCAGCGCGAGCTGGAGGTGGTCCGCTTTCTCTTCGCGGAAACCGTTGCTGCAGGGCGCGGGGATCGTCTGACCCATACCGCCGCACTTGCCACCGAAGCGGCCGTGTTTCGCGGTGCCAATGCCATCGCGGCCGGTCTTGCCGACGATCTCGCCGATCCCGTCACCGCCTTTCGTTCCTTCTCCGCCGCGCCCCGCGGCACCACTCCCCCCAGCAGAAAGGGTCCACAGATGACCACGTCCACCGATACACCGAACCCGGCACCGACAGCCGTCGCAAATCCCACACAGACGACAACGACGGCCGCACCAACGATGCCCGTGTCGTCGGTTGCAGTGGCACCCAATCCGGTTTCGATGTCAGCCGACGCAGTTCGCATTGAAGCAGCCGAGGTCGCGCAGGTCTGCGCGCAGGCCGCCCGGCTCGGGGTCCAAATCGACGCGGCTGACGCGGTCTCGCGTGGCTTGAAGCCTGAAGCCCTTCGCGCCCGCGTCCTGGCCGATCTGGCCGCCCGCAGCGATGCCGCTGGCATCATCGCCACCGCCCCGGCTGCAGCGGCTGCAAAAGACAGCCCGATCATCGCAGCTGCCAAAAAGGCTGCAACCGACGCCAAGCGCTGATCCAGCGCCCGCTTCCCCCACCCCAAAACATGGAGACTGACCAATGCCCGTCCTGACGGAACAGCCCAGCATGGGCGATGTCCTCAAATATGAGGTCAACCCGAACTACACCCGCGAAGTCATCACCCTGTTGATTGGCATGCCCTATCCGGTCGGCTCGGTCCTCGGGCGCATCACAGCCAGCGGCAAATACAAGCTGGCCACCAGCGGTGGCGCAGACGGTGCGCAAACCGCCACGGCCGTCTTGCTCTATGCCGTCGACGCCACGCTTGCCGATGCCACTGGCATTGTGGTCGCGCGCGGCCCCTCGATCGTGTCGCGCGCAGGTCTGGCCTACGACGGCACCGTCGATGACGCACCGAAGATCACCACCAAGCTCGGCCAGCTTGCGGCCGTCGGCATCATCGCCCGCGACGGCGTCTGACGCCCAACGGCGCGGCGCATCCACATCCATCCCTCTTTCCCCCGGAGCACCCCATGACCCTTGTCCGCAATCCCTTTGACGCTGGCGGCTATTCGCTGGCCGAGATGACGCAGGCCATCAATATCCTGCCCAACCTCTACACCCGCCTCGGCCAGATCGGCCTCTTTCGCTTCGAGGGCGTCAGCCAGCGCTCGGTGATCATCGAGCAGTATGAGGGTGTGCTGAACCTGCTGCCCTCGGTGCCTCTGGGCGGTCCCGCCACTGTCGGCACTCGGGAGGGCCGGTCCATGCGGTCCTTCGCGCTGCCGTGGATCCCGCATGATGACGTCATCCTGCCCGGCGACATCCAAGGCCAACCGGCGCTGGGCGTTTTCGATGGCGCCGACCCGCTGGTCGAGGTGATGAACCGCAAATTGCAGCTGATGCGCCGCAAGCATGCCCAGACCCGCGAATACATGGAAATGAACGCGCTGCGCGGCATTGTCAAAGACGGCGCCGGGGCCACCCTCTACAACTACTTCACCGAGTTTGGTCTGGCGCAAATCTCGGTCGACTTTGTGCTGGGCACACCTGGCACCAATGTTCAGGGCAAGGTCCGCGAGGTCTTGCGGGCGATGGAGGACAACCTGCTGGGCGAAAGCATGAACGATGTGCATGCCCTCGTCAGCCGGGAATTCTTCGACAAGCTGATCGCGCATCCGAAGACCGAGGAAGCCTACAAGTTCTACGCCGCGACCGGCGCGCAGCCGTTGCGCCAGGATGTGCGGCGCAACTTCCCCTTCGCGGGCATCGTGTTCGAGGAATATTCGGGCACCGTCACACTTTCCACGAAGGCGACCGAACGGCTGGTCCCCGCCAGTGAAGGCATCGCCTTTCCGCTGGGTACAATGGACACCTTCACCACATATGGCGGCCCGGCCAACCTGCTGGAGGCAGCGAACACCATGGGCTTGCCCCTCTATGCCCGCCAGCATCTGGATGAAAAGGGGCGCTGGATTGACCTGATGACCGAGGCCTCGATCCTGCCGGTGAACAAGCGGCCGCGCATCGCGATCCGCATTCACACCTCGAACTGACGGGTCCACCATGAACGTCTTTGTTGCCGCCATGGACCGCATCTATGCCAACCCGTCCATGGCGGTGGCCGCATTGTGGATCTCGGCCACCACGTCAGAGGAAATGCCAATCCGTGTCATACGTCGCGCCCCGGACCGCATCACCGAATTCGGGGCGGCGCGCTTCGTCAGCGATACCATGATGGTAGACGTGCGCGTTGCAGACCTGCCCGAGCCCCGCCCCGGCGATCTGATCGTGGTCGGGGCCGACAGCTTCACCATCCAAGGCGAACCTGTCCGCGACCGCGAACGTCTGATCTGGTCCTTGGACCTGCGGCCAACATGAGGCTCAGGATCGAGATTAATCCGGACATCGCCGCTTTGATGCAGGCTGAGATTGCTGCTGGCGAAAAAGCAGTGTCCTCCGCCATGCGCGAGGCTGGCACCTCTCTGAAATCCGCCTGGCGCGGCCAGATCACCGGCGCAGGGCTGGGTACCCGGCTTGCCAACTCGATCCGCCTCGCCAGCTTCCCGAAATCGGGCGAAAGCCTGAACGCGGCGGCGCTGGTCTGGTCAAATGCCCCGGTGATTGTCGGTGCGCATGACACTGGGCCGCTGATCCGCTCGAAGAACGGGTTCTGGCTGGCGATCCCCACCCCAGCGGCGGGCAAATCCACGCGCGGCGGCCGGATTACCCCCGGCGAATGGGAGCGCCGCACTGGCCTGCGCCTGCGCTTCATCTATCGCCGCAGAGGGCCAAGTCTGCTGGTGGCCGAGGGGAGGCTGAATTCGAAAGGCCGGGCTGTCGCGTCAAAGTCCAAGACCGGGCGCGGCATGGCCACTGTCCCGATTTTCCTGTTGGTGCCGCAGGTCAAGTTGCGAAAGCGGCTGGATCTGGCGCGGGATGCGGAACGGGCGGTCGACGGCGTGCCGGGCCTGATCGTGGCAAACTGGGTGGAGCGGAAGCTTGGAAAATGACTGCTCAGCAGAATCCACATCTGGCTTGCATCATTTTGATTTTGCGATGTCGCGGAAACAAAACCGCTTCATGCTTGGAAGTTAGGTGGCGTCGAGACGTGAAACTATTTCTGCCAGAACCACTTCTTGCACTCGCGACGAACTTCCGGAAGGGTTCGGCCAATATCCTCCCGGTGATGAGCTTCCATCCGAGCCAGTTCCCTGCGCTGAGTGTGTCGGTTTGCCCAAAGACGGATCAGCTTCGAGACGGTCTCAAACCACATGGTTCGGCCAGCGACCGGTATGGACAAATGCACTGACCGGGTTTCTGCTGCGAGTCGCAAGTTCCTTCTCCTGCAATGTTGCGGGCAAGCTCGATGGTTCACCGAGATGGCCGATAGCGAGGATCGTCACCGCCAGAAGGTCAGCCGGAATGCCGAGTGACGCACACGCGCGCGCAGCATCGAAGCCGGCCATCTGATGAACGTGGAGCCCCAGGGCAGACGCCTGAAATGTCATATGTGCAACTGCCTGGCCGAGATCGTAACGGGCATGGGCATTCGGACTGCCATCCGGTTTTGATGGACGTTCGAGCGCAAGCACCAAAATGGCGGCATTGCAGGCCCACAGTGCATTCGACTCCTTTAGGCATCCGCAAAGCACATCAAAATCCTGCGTGCCTCGGACCGTATAGACGAATGCCCACGGCTGGAGGTTGTTCGCGGATGGAGACCAACGTGCCGCATCGAACATCGAAGCGATGGTCTCGTTGTCGAGAAGCTGGAATGAGAAAGCCCGCGGGCTCCATCTTGAAGCCAGTATGGCGTGGATCGGGTGATCCGTTCTTGCAGTTTTCTCTGGCATGGTGGGTGTCTCCTTTTCAGGAACTATTGCCACCCTTGCAATTCAAGCCAAAGCGCGTAGTTTTCGATACGGTGTGCTAAAAACTCACAGGGTATCCGGTTTGCCTCGAAAGCTCCCTTCACTCAATGCTGTCAAGGCTTTCGAAGCCGCGGTACGCTGCGGCACGACAGTCGCCGCAGCCGCTGAGACAGGCGTTACTCACGGAGCGATCAGTCGCCAAATCCAGCAGCTGGAAGACTGGATCGGGCGTCCATTATTCAAACGCGATACCGGACGACTGGTTGTTACCGATGCAGGCGCAGCTTTCGCGGAAATCGCCGGACAGGCATTTGACCTTCTCCATGATGGTACACAGGCTCTTCTGGAAGTGAGCGACAACGTTGTGCGCATCACCACGACGGCATCCTTCGCATCGGAGTGGCTGATGCCGCGCCTGTCGGATTTCCGATCGCAACATTCGCACATAGAAATCTGGCTGGAAGAAGGAAAAGAGATCGTCAATCCCCGGTCTGGCGGCTGTGACCTCGCCATCCGGATGGGCCTTGGGGAATGGCCGGGTGTAAATGTGGAGGCGTTCATGAGCGACAGGCTTTTTCCAGTTTGCACACCCGATATCGCCGCCAGGCTCACCCAACCTGACAGTCTCGACAAGTTACCTCTCCTTCACGATGACGATCCGCACGCGCAATGGAGCCAATGGCTGTCACAGGCTGGCATTGCGATGACCCCTGCAATGGCAAAGCGATTTGACCGGGGGGCCCGATTTGCCAGTTCGTCCCTGCTCCTGCGCGCAGCCGCTATGGGTCAAGGCGTTGCCCTCGCTCGCGAGCGCCTGGCGGAAAGCTGGTTGGAGAGCGGAAATCTCGTGCGCCCATTTCCTGTGTCGGTGGAGTTGGACCATGCCTATTGGCTTGTTACGCGGCACGGCATTGAACCTCGCCGCCCGCTGCGCATCTTCATTGCATGGCTAAAGCAGCAGGCATCGCTGACATAAAGTCATAGTCTTCGTTGCTAACCGCGCACCCGCAACTCAGAATCTTGCGACAGCACCATTCCATGCGCGGGGCATGGAGCCGAAACCATTTGCAAGATCATGATCAAGTGAAACCATGCCAACACCCCGCGAGAACATCCTTACCGCGCTGCACGTGCGGCTATCGGAGCTGCCCGCCACCGCTCTGCGCGGCGATGTCCTGCCCGAGCGCGTGCCCGCCGCGGGTCTGCTGATCCTGCGCGATGGCGAACCGGGAGAGCCCGAGGTGACGCTCTCGCCGCTACGCTACCACTACCAACACCGTGCCGAGATCGAGGCGGTGGTTCAGGGTCCAGACCGTGACGCCGCCTTCGACACGCTGATCGCTGCGATAGGCACGGCGCTAAATGCAGACCGCACCCTCGGCGGTCTCTGCGATTGGGTTGAACCAGAAGCCCCAGCTTCGGTCGACTTGCCGATTGAGGGCGCGGTGGCGCTCAAAGCGGCGTTGATCACCGTCGTGTTGCACTACACCACCACCGGCCCTCTGGCCTGACACCCCGTATAATTAGGAGAAAGATATGGCACGTGCGCAAGGTGCGCGGGCGCAGATGGCGCTTGCGTATGAGACGGTTTACGGCACCCCGCCGGTGAGTGGGTTCACTAAAATGCCGTTTGCCAGCACCTCGCTGGGATCGGAGCAGCCGCTTCTGAACAGCGAGTTGCTTGGTTATGGCCGCGACCCTCTCGCCCCGATCAAGGATGCGGTGACGGCCGATGGCGATGTGATGGTGCCGATCGATGCCGAAGCCTTCGGGTTCTGGCTGAAGGCGGCCTTCGGCGATCCGACCACCTCTGGCGTGGGGCCCTACACCCATGAGTTCCGCTCGGGCGGCTGGACCCTGCCATCGATGTCGATCGAGACCGGCATGCCCGAGGTACCGCGTTTTGCGATGTATTCGGGCTGCGTGCTGGATCAGCTGTCGTGGCAGGTGCAACGCTCTGGCCTACTGACAGCCACCGCCCGGCTGGTGGCACAGGGCGAGACCATTGCGATTACGACCAGCGCGGGCACCCCTGCTGAACTGGCGCTGAAGCGGTTCGGCCATTTCAACGGTGCGATCAGCAGGAACGGCAGCGCCCTCGGCAACGTGGTCTCGGCCGAAATCACCTATGCCAACAACCTCGACCGGATCGAGACCATCCGCAGCGACGGCAAGATCGACGGGGCAGACCCGTCCATCGCAGCACTGACCGGCCGGATCGAGGTTCGCTTTGCCGACAGCACGCTGGTGACGCAGGCAATCAACGGCGATCCCTGCGAGATCAGCTTCGCCTATGTCCTGCCCTCGGGCGAAAGTTTCACCTTCACGGTCCACGCCGTTTACCTGCCGCGCCCCCGGATCGAGATTTCCGGGCCGCAAGGCGTGCAGGCGACATTTGACTGGCAAGCGGCGAAAGCCGCCAGCCCCGCCCGCATGTGCACCGCAACCCTGATCAACGATATCGAGGCATACTGATGATCCGTCTGAACCTGACCGCCACGCCGCAATGGCTGGACCTCGCACCTGGCCTGCGCCTGCTGGTAGGCCCCCTGACCACCGCCCTGATGGTATCGGCCCGCGCCGATCCGGCAATCGAAGGACTGCCCGATGGTGCTTCCCAAGAGGAACTGGCGCTGGCCATGGCGAAAGCCGTGGCCCGCCGCGCAGTGCTGGATTGGGAGGGCGTGGGAGATGACGCGGGCAATATCGTGCCCGTCACCCCCGAGGGCATCGACGCCCTTCTGGAAATCTGGCCGGTCTTCGAGGCCTTCCAGACTCAATACGTCGCCAAGGGTCTGATCCTGGACGCGGAAAAAAACGTCTCCGCGCCCTTGCCGAGTGGTCCTTCGGCGGGGGCGACCGCTACTGCACGGCCTGCACGGGGCGCTGCCCCGACTGCCCCACAAGACTGAACCAGCCACAAACGCCGGAGGGCTGGCAGGTCTGGGATCTGGTCGGCCGCCTCGGGGGCCAGCTGCGGGTCATCCCCGGCGCGGTCCTCGGATGGGACATGGGCGCGGCCCTCGCCCTCGCACAGGCGCTGGGCGTGAACGCCCTGATCGCCGCCGAACTGCTGCCCGAGATCGAGGCGGTGATGGTCCGCAAACTGAACGAACAAATGGAAGGAAGCCGCGATGGCTGAAAAACGCGTATCCGTCCGCCTTGTGGCAGAGGGCGGCCGCCAGGTCCGCGCCGAGTTGGAAGGTGTGGGTGATGCCGGGGCGCGGGGCTTCGGGCGGCTGTCGCGCGAGATGGACATGGCGAATGCGCGCGTTGCCGCCTTTGCCCGCCGCGCGACGGTGGCTGCTGCGGCCGCCACTGCGGCACTGGCGGCGGCGGGCGTGGCGATGATCCGCTCGGGGCTGCAGACCGTCGATGCGCAGGCCAAGATGGCACAATCGCTCGGCACGACGGTCGCCAGCCTTCAGGTGCTGGAGCGCGCGGGCGATCTGGCGGGCGTGTCGATGGGTCAGGTCGAGCAAGCCACCGTGCAGCTGACGCGGCGGCTGAGCCAGGCGGCCGCCGGAACCGGACCAGCGGTCGATGCCTTGGACCGCCTGCACCTCTCGGCCGAGGAGTTGCAACGCCTGCCGCTGGATGCGCGCATCGCGGCCATTCAGGAGGCGCTGGGGCAATTTGTCCCCGAGGCCGAACGCGCGGCGGTGGCCTCGCAGCTCTTCGGCGACCGCGCGGCCCTGGTGTTCACCCGGATCGACACGGCGACACTGCGCCAGGCGACCGAGGATGTGCTTGCCTTCGGAGTGGTCGTCTCGGAGCAGGACGCAGACCAGATCGAACGAACCAATGACGCAATCTCGCGTCTCGGCCTGATCTGGCGCGGGCTGTCGAACCAGCTCGCTGTCGCTGCAGCGCCTGCCTTGGAGGCGGTGGCCAACGCCATGGCCGCTATTGCCAGCCGCACCGGGCCACTGGGCATCGCGATCAAGGCTCTGTTCGACAACATCGGGCGGCTGACGACTTATGCCGCCACCTTCGCGGGCATCATGGCCGGGCGCTGGGTGGCGGGCATGGCGGCGGCGGCGCTTTCCGTGCGCGGGTTGGCTACGGCGCTGGTCATCCTGCGTGGCGCCTTGATCCGAACCGGCATCGGCGCGCTGATCGTCGGCGCAGGCGAACTGGTCTATCAGTTCACCCGGCTGGTGGCCCGGGTTGGTGGCGTTGGAGAGGCGTTCCGGTTGCTTGGCGATCTGGCCAAGGAGGTCTGGTCGCGGATGGGGTTGGCGCTGGATGGTGCATTTGCGCGCATGGCGGCCGGGTGGGAGAGGATGAAGGCCGCAAGTCTCACGGCACTTGAGGGCACCATCGCGGGGGTTGTCAGCTTCGGCGACAGGTCAGTGGCGATCTTCCAGGGCGCTTTCGATGCGATGAAGGCGATCTGGGGCAGTCTGCCCGGCGCCATCGGTGACTTTGCCTTTCAGGCCGCAAATGGGTTGATCTCCGGCGTCGAGGCGATGCTGAACGGTGTCGTCACCCGGATCAACAGTTTCATCAACGGCTTGAATGCTGCTCTGGCGCTGCTGCCGGAATGGGCGACGGGTGAAGGTGGGGTCCGGATCGGCACGCTGGAGCCGGTGGACCTGGCGCAGATCGGCAACCCGTTCGAGGGTGCGGCAACCGCAGCGGGTGCCGCCGCAGGTGATGCCTTCTCCGCCGCGCTGTCGCGCACTTATCTTGAACCACCCGATCTGGGGCTTGCCACAATGGCCGACGACGCCCGGGCCCGCGCCGACGGCTATCACGAGGCGGCGGGAATGCTCGCAGATGCCGCTGGTCGCCCACTGGCAACCTGGCAAGCGCTGCGCGACGCGGTAACCGGCAGCGGGGCGGAGGCTGAAGCCGCACTGGCCGATGCTGCGGCCTCGGCGGATGCGCTCGGGCTCGAGCTGGACGAGACTGCCGCCGCTGCCGGTGGTTCGGGAGCCGCGGCGCGCGCTGCCGGGGCAGCAGCAGCCGAGGGCGCGGAACAGGCCGCAATAGGCTGGGGCGCAGTCACGGCAGCGCTCGCCGTCTATGCCTCAAAGGCCCGCGATATCGGTGGCGATATCGGCCAGACACTGGTCGGCGCATTCCAGAGCGCCGAGAATGCCGTGGCCACCTTCGTCAAAACCGGCAAGCTCGACTTCCGCGACCTCGTCACCTCGATGATCGCCGATCTGGCAAAACTGGCGGCGCGGCGCTTCATCCTCGGTCCTATAGCCACTGCCCTCTCAGGCGCGCTGGGCGGTGCGGGTGGATTGTTCGCAGATATCCTGCATGCAGGCGGCACGGTCGGATCGCCGGGCCCGGGCCGCATGGTCCCTGCGCTGACCTTCGCGAGTGCCCCGCGTATGCATGCGGGCGGCTGGGCGGGACTTCGACCGGACGAGGTTCCGGCTATCCTGCAGCGCGGGGAACGGGTGCTGTCGCGGCGGGAGGCGGCGGGCTATGGCCAGTCCAGCGCCGCGCCCGCCGTCAACGTCACCATTATGTCCCGCGATGCCGAAAGCTTCCGGCAATCGCGCACGCAGGTCGCGGCCGACATCGCCCGCGCCGTGTCGCTGGGCCGGAGGGGCATGTGATGGCGTTTCATGAGGTCAGGTTCCCCGACAATATCAGCCGTGGCGCGCGGGGCGGCCCGGAACGGCGCACCCAGATTGTCGAGCTGGCGAGCGGCGACGAAGAACGCAATGCCAGCTGGGCCAACTCGCGCCGCCGCTATGATGTGGCTTATGGTATCCGTCGCGCCGATGATCTGGCTTTGGTCGTCGCCTTCTTTGAGGCGCGCAACGGCCGCCTGCATGGCTTTCGCTACAAGGACTGGGCCGATTACAAATCCTGCCTGCCATCGCAAGCGGTGGCTCCGACCGACCAACCCATCGGCACTGGAAATGGTGCGGTCACAACCTTCGGCCTCCTGAAACGTTACACTTCCGGCGCGCAAAGCTGGACCCGCGTCATCGTCAAACCTGTCGCTGGCACCGTCCGCCTTGCCTTGAACGGCGTCGAACAGATGACCGGCTGGAGCGTCGATACCACCAACGGCAGTGTCTCTTTCGCTGCCCCTCCCGGCGCAGGCGTTGCGATCACGACAGGCTTCGAATTCGATGTGCCCGTCCGCTTCGACACCGACACGCTGGACGTGACCCTCGATATCGAGCGGCTCGGGTCAATCACGTCCATCCCTCTTCTGGAGATCCGCAGATGAAATCGCTCTCGCCTTCACTGCAGACGCATCTGGACGATGGCACCACCACCTTGTCCTGGTGCTGGCGGATTTCGCGAGCGGACGGCATGGCGCTGGGCTTCACCGATCATGATCGCGCCCTCAGCTTTGACGGCACTGAGTTTGAACCGGAGAGTGGGTTTGCGGCCTCGGAAATTCGCTCCGGCTCTGATTTGGCCGTCGATGCACAGGACGCAAGTGGCGTGCTGACCTCGGACCGGATCACCGAGACCGACATCTTGGACGGGCGCTGGGACAATGCGGCGGTGGAGCTGTGGCGGGTGAACTGGGCCGACACCAGCCAGCGGGTGCTGCTGCGGCGCGGAGCGGTCGGGCAAATCCGGCGCGGGCGTATGGCGTTTGTCGCCGAGGTGCGGTCACTTGCGCATATCCTTGGCCAGACTGTCGGGCGCACGTTTCAGGCGGGGTGTGATGCGGCGTTGGGTGATGCGCGTTGCGGGATCGATCTGGAAAACGGCGTTTATAAGGGCTCGGGCGTGGTCACGGACCTGTTGCGCGACCGAGCGTTCATGGCGTCTGGTTTGCCCGGCTTTAACGCTGGCTGGTTCACATCCGGAACAGTCACCTGGACCAGCGGTGCCAATGCCGGGCGGATCACTGAAGTTCTGGCTCATGGCCTGACCGATGCCATCGCCACCCTGACCCTCTTGGAAGCCCCGGTGCGCGCCTTCGCCGAGGGAGACAGCTTTATCGCGCGGGCGGGCTGCGACAAGCGCATCGCCACCTGTGGGGCGAAGTTCGCCAACACCGCCAACTTTCGCGGGTTCCCGAACATCCCTGGACAGGATGCCGTGTTGCGCTACGCCAGCCAAGACGGCGGCCATGAAGGAAGCGTGCTGTGATGAACGACGTTTCCGTTGCAAACGGCGGGCGGCAGTGCATCGTCTCACGATGCACGAGAGCCATCGCTGATCCCGTCCTCGTTGTCGCCACAGCGCGGGCATGGCTCGGCACGCCCTATCACGACCAAGCCAGCCTGCGCGGGGTGGGTTGCGACTGCCTCGGGCTGGCACGCGGCGTCTGGCGCGACGTCGTCGGGAACGAGCTTTTTCCGATCCCGCCCTACAGTCGGGATTGGGGCGAAACAGGGCCGCACGAGGTGCTGGCGAACGGTGCCGCATCGATGTTGATCCCGATTGCAATACGTGATGTCGGTCCCGGCGCGCTGGTCCTGTTCCGCATGGCTCCGCGCGCCATTGCAAAGCATGTGGGCATCCTGACCGCGCCTGACAGTTTCATCCATTCCTACGAGCGCCTTGGCGTCGTCGAGGAAATCCTGACCCCGACATGGCAGCGGCGCATTGCCTTCGCTTTTCTGTTTCCACCCTCCCACAGCATCTGAAAGACCCCATATGGCAACGCTTGTACTCGGCGCGGTTGGCTCCGCGATCGGTGGTTCCATCGGCGGCGGGCTGCTTGGCATAAGCGCCGTCACCATCGGCGGCTTTATCGGATCGAGCGTCGGGTCCTTGGTCGACAACTGGATCGTGTCCTCCCTCGCTCCCGCTCAACGCATCGAGGGCGCGCGCCTTGACGGCCTGCGGATCACCTCCTCGACCGAAGGGGCCGTGATCCCGCGCCTGTTCGGTCGGATGCGCATCGGCGGCAATATCATCTGGGCCACCGATTTCCGCGAGGAGACGAAGACCACGACCCAAGGTGGCGGCAAGGGTGGCGGGGGCGGCAAGGTCAAGACGACCGAATATTTGTACTACGCCTCCTTCGCCGTGGCGCTTTGCGAGGGCGAGATCACCGGCATTGGCCGCGTCTGGGCGGACGGCAAGCCCATGGATTTGACCGGCGTCAACTGGCGCTGGTATCCCGGCAACGAGACGCAGGGCCCGGACCCGTTCATTTCTGCCAAGATGGGCACGGACAGAACGCCTGCTTATCGCGGCACCGCCTATGTGGTGTTCGAAGAGCTCGACCTCAGCGCCTTCGGCAACCGTCTGCCGCAGATCAGTTTTGAAGTGTTCCGGCCACTGGCGGATCTGGACACTGCCGAGGGCCAGGTCAAAGCCGTGACCCTGATCCCGGCCTCTGGTGAGTTCAGCTATGCAACCGCATCGGTCAAGAAAACATCTGGCCCCGGCGGCAGCACCATTGCCGAGAACCTGAACGCCATTTCCGACACGGCAGACATCGTCGTGGCGCTGGACCGGCTGCAGTCCATGGCACCGGCGGTCGAAAGCGTGTCGCTGGTGGTGGCGTGGTTCGGCGATGACCTGCGCGCAGGCAATTGCAAGGTTCGCCCCGGCGTCGAGGTTGCGGCAAAGACCACCACGCCCTCTTCCTGGTCAGTTAACGGCGTCAGTCGTGCAACTGCCTTTCTCGTCAGCCGTGATGCCGAGGACCGACCTGTTTATGGCGGCACGCCTGCAGACTTCGCGGTGGTACAGGCAGTCAGGGAAATGAAGGCGCGCGGCCTGCGTGTGACCTTCTATCCGTTCATCCTGATGGATGTGCCGCCTGGCAACGCCCTGCCAAACCCATATTCCGACAATAGCGCGACTACTGGCCAGCCCAGCTTTCCATGGCGCGGTCGGATTACCTGTTCCCCGGCTGCGGGCTTTGCCGGATCAATCGATAAGACCGCCATGGCCACCGCGCAGGTTGCAGCCTTGTTCGGCACTGCGACGCCTGCCAACTTCAGCGTTTCCGGCGAAACCGTCACTTGGACCGGCCCGGTCGGTGAGTGGGGCTTGCGCCGCATGGTGCTGCACTACGCCCATCTTTGCAAAGCGGCGGGCGGCGTCGATGCCTTCCTGATTGGTACCGAGATGCCCGGTCTGACCACGATCCGCAGCGGGGCCGCGACCTATCCGGCGGTGCAGGCCTATCGCGATCTGGCTGCGGCCGTCCGTGCAATCCTCGGGCCGGGCACCAAGATCAGCTACGCAGCCGACTGGTCGGAGTATTTCGGCCACCAGCCCGGCGACGGTTCTGGCGATGTCTATTTCCACCTCGATCCGCTCTGGTCGGACGCGAACATCGATTTCATCGGCATCGACAACTACATGCCGCTGTCGGACTGGCGCGACGGGTTCGATCATTCTGATGCAGCACTGGCTCCGGCGATTTATGATCGGGGCTATCTTCAGTCGAACATCAACGGCGGCGAGGGGTTTGACTGGTTCTATGCCAGCGCCTTGGATCGAACGGCACAAAACCGCACGCCAATCAGCGATGGCGCAGCGGCCAAGCCATGGGTCTTCCGCTTCAAGGATATGCGGGCATGGTGGCAAAACCCGCATTTCAACCGACCCAGTGGTGTGGAAAGCGGCACGCCAACCGCATGGGTGCCGCAGTCAAAGCCGATCTGGTTCACCGAATTGGGCTGCCCCGCCATTGATCGCGGCACCAACCAGCCGAACGTCTTCTTCGATCCGAAGTCATCGGAGAGCTTCACGCCGTATTTCTCACGCGGCTGGCGCGACGATGCGATCCAGCGCGCCTATCTAGAGGCGACCTATCTGTTCTGGTCAGCACCAGCCAACAACCCGCTTTCGGGAGTGACCAGTACGCGGATGGTTCATGTGCCGGAATGCGCCGCATGGACCTGGGACGCGCGACCCTATCCGTTCTTTCCCGAACTGACGGACGTCTGGACCGATGGCCCGAATTGGCAACTCGGTCACTGGCTGACCGGGCGGCTTGGCGCGGTATCATTGGCAGCCCTTGTTCGCCACCTTTGCCTGCGCGCCGGAATGCCGGAATCTCATATCGACATTTCCGGGCTTTGGGGCGCGGTCGAGGGCTATGTCATCTCAGCATTGGAAGCCCCGCGCGCGTCGATTTCCACGCTTGCCCGGCATTTCGGCTTCGATGCGGTGGAGAGCGAAGGCCGCATCAAGTTCCTGATGCGCGGCCGGATCGCCGGTCTGACCATCACACCCGACAGCATGGTGGCCCCCGCCTCGGCACAGGGCGATGTGATGGAACTGACCCGCGCGCAGGAAACCGAACTGCCGCAGGCGCTGAAATGGCAGGTCGCCCGCGCGGATGAGGATTATGACGCGGCGCAAGTCGAGGCCCGGCGCATCACCGTCGATACCACACGCATCGCGTCCGAGGCGTTCCCGATGGCAGTGCCGCCAGAGGAAGCCGAACGCCGCTGCCGCCGCGCCTTGATGGAGGCTTGGGTCGGGCGCGAAACTGCCGTGTTTCGTCTGCCGCCCTCGCGATTAGCGCTGGATCCTTGCGATGTGATCCTGCTCGATCATGACGGCCGCCTGACCGAAATGCGGCTTGTGTCGATTGCGGATTCCGATCTGCGCAGCATCGATGCTGTCCGCCAAGACCGTGCCGTTTATGATCTGCCGCCCGGCGATCCTCGCCCAGCTTCGCTGTCGACGCCGACCGTATTCGGGGCACCTGACGTTCTTCTGCTGGATCTGCCACAGCTGCGCGAGGATCAACCTGCGCACCGGCCGGTCATTGCAGCCCATGCAAAGCCGTGGCCCGGCGAAATGGCCGTCTATCGCAGCGCCGCGACGGATGGGTTTGACCTGCTGACAACATTTGGCACTCGCGCCCGCATCGGTGTGTTGGCAGCGGACTTCTTTTCCGGACCAGTGTCGAGGTTCGATCTTGGCAATGCGCTGGTCATCGATCTGTTCTCAGGCACGCTGGAGAGTGTCACCGACATTGCCTTGCTGGGCGGGGCCAATGCGCTGGCGGTAGAAACTGGTCTCGGGCAATGGGAAATCGTCCAAGCGGGCGCGGCAGAACTGGTCGCGCCGGGGCGGTATCGCCTGACCCGGCTGCTGCGTGGCCAACGCGGGACGGAAAACGCAGTCGTCAGCGTCGTGCCCACTGGCGCGCGGGTTGTCGTGCTGGACACCACGCTGGCCTCACTACCGATTTCTGAGGCCGATCTCGGTCTGCCATGGAACTGGCGAGTCGGCCCGGCATCCCGCCCGGTCAGCGATGAAACCTTTGTCGCGGCCACATTCACGCCGGAGGGCGCTGGGCTGCGGCCCTTCTCGGGGTGCCATGTTCCACAGCCATGGCGAACAGCGCGCAGCCCCGGCGATCTGACGATCCGCTGGACGCGCCGGTCGCGGTCGCTGGCGGCCGACAACTGGGGTGCGGGCGATGTTCCTTTGGCAGAAGACAGTGAGGCCTATGAGGTCGATATTCTGGACGGGGCAACTCGTAAGAGAACCTTAGAAGTTGCCACACCCTCTGCCCTCTACACCGCCGCCCAGCAGACCGCCGATTGGGGCGCGCCCCTCGGCCCGGGCCAATCCATCGCAATTCGGATCTACCAACTCTCGGCCCTGGTCGGCCGGGGTGCCGTTCGATCCGTCACGCTCACCTTCTGAAAGCAGGACCATGTCCGACATCACCACCCATCTCCTGCTGCCATACATCCTGGCATCGCAGGCCCAAAAGCACGTCACCCACAATGAAGCGCTGCGGCTGCTCGATGCCATGGTCCAGCTGTCGGTCCTTGATCGCACGCGCACCACGCCGCCTGCCAGTCCCGCTGACGGTGATCGGCATATCGTGGCCAGTGGGGCCACCGGGCTGTGGGCCGGCTGGGATCTGAACGTGGCCTTCTGGGTCGACGGCGTCTGGATGCGCTTGGTACCGCGCCCGGGCTGGCTGGCTTGGATCGCGGATGAGGCTGCCTTTGTTGTCTGGAATGGCACCACCTGGGAGGCGGTCGGCGAACCGGTGGATGTGTCTGATGCCATCTTCAGTCTGGTGAACAATGCCGATCCAACGAAGAAGGCGACGTTTTCTTTGTCTGGCATCACCACCGGCACAACGCGGACGTTCACCCTGCCAAACACGTCATCGGAACTGGCAATCCTTGCAGGCACCCAAACGTTCAGCGGCAACAAGACCTTTTCCGGCACCCTGACGGCGTCGGGCACGGTGACGGTATCGGCAGCCGCGGCAAACATCGGCACGGCAACGACGACAGCAACCTATGGGATGGGAACCGGGACCACGACGACCGGGGTCACCAAGACGCTGAACCTCGGCACCGGCGGCGCATCGGGATCAACCACGGTCGTCAACATCGGCTCGGCCACCGCAGGGGCTGACGGGGCCACGGTGGTGAACACGCCGACCGTCACTTTCGCCAATGCCGTGACACAGGTCGGGATGCCGCAAGCAAACCTGACGGCGCAACTGCTGGGCCTCGGCGGGGCCACAGCTGACAGCTACAACCGCCTGTCGATCAACGCCCCGGCTATGCTGTTCAATAATGCAGGCGCGGGGATCGAGGCCACGTTCAACAAGAACGCCCCGGCCAACGATGCCGCCTTCGCGTTCAAGACCGGGTTTTCGGCGCGGGCGCTGATCGGGTTGCTGGGCAATGACGACTTCGGCTTCAAGGTCAGCCCGAACGGATCGACCTTTTTTGACGCCATCAGGATCGACCGCAGCTCGGGCCGGGTTGAACTGCCCGAACCCCTGCACATGCCGAGCCTGCCCGCCGCCCCGGACCCGCCGCCCGCAGGCAAGCTCGCCGTCTACGCCCGTGATCGCGCTGGGGCCGGATGGCTGGATGTGCAGCGCCCCTCGGGACGCTTCTTCCCCTTGCAGCCCCACTTCGGGGTCAACCGGATCGCGACATGGGCACCCTCAACCAGCACCACGGTCAACACCAATGGCATGCCCCGCACGGCCGTGGGTACCGTGGCGACGCCGACGCTGGCCACCACCAATCTTTCCACCAGCATGCGGCGCTGGCGGGTGACGAGCGCTGCGACGGCCGACGCGGTGGCCGAAGAACGATCCGCAGGCTGGGTATGCTGGCGCGGCAATGCCGATGGTTTGGGCGGATGGAACTACGTCAACCGGCTGTCCCTTACGACCCTGCAGGCCAATGGCATGGGGTTCTTCGGGCTTTACGGCTCGACTGCTGCGCTGGCCACCACGCTGACATTGGCGGCTGCGGTCAACTGCATCGGCATCGGCTTCCAGCGCGGCACCCATACCAACTGGCAGCTGGTGCACAACGATGGCACAGGCGCGCCGACGCTGACCGATCTGGGCGCCAGTTTCCCGGTGAACAGCCTGACCAATGTGCTGACGCTCTATATCGCCGCCGCGCCGAACGGATCCGACATCGGCGTCCGTGTGGTCGAGGAAGTCAGCGGTGCCGCCGTCGAATTCACCATCGCCACCGACATGCCCGCCGCCACCCAGCTTCTGAGCCCGCGCAATTACATGAACAACGGCGCAACGGCGGCGGCCGTCGCCTACGACTGCTCGGGTGTCTACGTCGAGACGGATTATTGAAGGGACATCATCATGACAGAACGAACCACCCTGCTACAGGAGGTTGGTGCCGCATTGCGCGACCACGGCATCACCGCAGCCATCACCGCCCTGATCGGCGGCACGATTGCCCTTCTGGCCGCCGTCACGCGCCGGGCGTTCACCAATGACGCGATGCTGGCACGACTGGACCGCGAACTTATGGCCGAGCGTGACCGCGTGGATCGGCAGCGCGCCGAAGACCGCAAGGGCGACGCCGACCGACTGGAGCGCATCGAGACAGATATCCGCGCCATGCGCGATCTGATGTTTGAAGCCTTCCAGCGCGGCCGCACCGACTGACCGTTACCTCATCCTGACCGACCAACCCACCCGCCCCTGAGGCGGGTTTTGCATTTCTGGAGCCCAATCATGCCGACCACGACCTTTGCCCATTTTCGCGACGTCCCCGAAAGCGCCTGGCGTTGGCCCAGCTTTTCGCCAGCCGAGATCGCCTGCCGCGGCACCGGTGCGATCAAGATCAACACCGAAGCCATGGACAAGCTGCAGAGCCTGCGCAATCGCCTCGGCAAACCGCTGATCGTCCGCTCGGGCTATCGCAGCCCCAGCCACAACCGCGCGGTCGGCGGGGCACCGGCTTCAAAGCACATGCTGGGCACCGCGTTCGATATCGCCATGTCGAACCACGATCCGGCCACTTTCGCCGAGGTCGCCCGCGCCGTGGGTTTTCTGGGCTTTGGCACTTATCCTCGGTCGGGTTTTATGCACATCGACCTCGGGCCCGCGCGCAGCTGGGGCGACCCCTTCGCCATTCGCGCAACACCCTTTGTGCCGGAGTTGGCTCCTGCCCGCGAAGTGCTAGCCGACAGCCGCACCCTAAAAGGCGGTGGGGCCGCAGGCATCGCGACCGTCGGTGCCGCAGGTGTTGAAGTCGCGCAGGACGTGCTGGCGGAAACCCAATCGGCCATCCTGCCGCTGATGCCCTACCTCGACACCCTTCGCTGGGTGTTCATCGCCGTGGCGTTGATCGGCATCGCCGTCGCCATCCACGCCCGCGTTGACGACTGGAAGAAGGGTCAGCGGTGATGGATTGTTTTGTCGCGATCCTCGCCAGCGGCCCGGCGCGCAAAGCGCTGGGCCTGCTTTTGGCGGCCACCACCATCGCTCTGTTCTTGCTGAACCTCCGCCGTGCCGGTGAACGAGCCGGGCGGTTGACCGAGCGACTTTCAACATCGGAGAGAACCCATGAAATCCAACGCCAGATGCTGGACGCCGCCAGCCGTCGCCCTCCTAATCGCGATGCTCTTGCTGAGCGGCTGCGCGACGGCCAATTCTGACGCACGCGCGCCATGTCCGCCCGTGGTGCTCTACAGCGTCACCGAACAGGCGCGCGCCGCATCCGAAGTGGCTGCCCTGCCAGAGAGCGCGGTCGTTGTCCGGATGCTAAGCGATTACGCCGTTCTGCGCGATCAGGTACGGGCGTGCATGTGACTGCCGGGCCGGGCGCCGAACCGACGAGAAATACAGGGCGTCTGGACAATTGGATGACCGACGTAGTGGGCAGTGAACTGCCGTTCGCTGCGATCTGCACGACTGGCCGCAGTGCGGACGGAGCTGCCGTTAACGCTATCGGGGCAAGGCCTGCTTCCGGCCGAGGCTGTGTGAAAACCCCCAGATATGGTATGCTTCCTACGATACGGGAGTGCATTTATGTCGGGTTTCATTGAAGGTGTTGATCGCGATCAGGTGACGCTGTTTCCGGATCGACTTGAGGACTGGATTGACGACGATCATCTGGTCCGGGTGGTGGATCTGTTTGTTGAACAGCTTAATCTGGCGGGCCTTGGCTTTGTGCGCGCGGCGCATGCGCGGACAGGGCGACCGGGATACCATCCGGCCATTCTTCTGAAGCTGTTCATCTATGGCTACCTCAACCGGATCCCGTCCAGCCGCAGGTTGGAGCGTGAGGCCGGGCGCAATGTCGAGGTGATGTGGCTGCTCGGGCGATTGGTGCCGGATCACAAGACGATTGCGGATTTCCGACGCGATAACGGTGCTGCTATCCGCAAGACCTGCGCGCAATTCGTCGAGCTGTGCCGCCGGATCGGCACGCTGAAGGGCGAATGCGTGGTGATCGATGGAAGCAAGTTCAAGGCTGTCAACAACCGCGACAAGAACTTCACCAAGGGCAAGATCGCCAGCCGTCTCGCGCATCTGGAGGCCGATGTCGAGCGCTATATCACCGAGATGGTGCGCATAGACCGGCAGGAGAAAGGCGAGGTGCGGGCGGAGAAGGTCACGCATCTGGCGCATCGATACGGGCGGCTCAAGCAGGAAATCGAGAAACTGAATGCCATGGACAAGGCCCTGGCCGATGCGCCGGACGGCCAGATTTCCCTGACTGATCCCGATGCCCGAGCGATGGCCACCAGCGCGCGTAACAGCGGGCTGGTGGGCTATAATGCGCAATGCGCAGTGGACACTGAAACCCACATCATCGTCACCCATGAAGTCACCAACAAGGGGTTCGACCGTGACCAGCTCAGCCCGATGGCGATGGCGGCCAAGGATACGCTTGGGCGCGACACGCTGCATGCCCTGGCCGACAAGGGCTATTACAGCGGTGTCGAGATTGCCGCCTGCGACAAGGCGGGCATTACGGTGACCATGCCGCGTCCGGAGACCTCGGGCAATCGCAAGAAGGGCATGTATGTGAAGGCTGACTTCAAATATGACGCCGACCGCGACGTCTATGTTTGCCCGACAGGCGATGAGCTGACCTACCGCTACACCCGTGAAGACGGGCTTCAGGTCCGACGATACTGGACCAACGAATGCCAGAACTGCCCCGTGAAATCACGCTGCACCACGGGCACGGAGCGCCGGGTCACCCGCTGGGAATACGAGCATCTGGTGGACGAGATGCGCGACCGTCTGCGCAGCGCCGATGATCCGATGACCCTGCGCCGCAGCACGGTCGAGCATCCTTTCGGGACGATCAAGGCCTGGATGGGCACCACCCATTTCCTGATGCGCCGTCTGAAAAACGTGCGCACCGAGATGGCGCTGAACGTGCTGGCCTACAACATCAAGCGCATGGTCGCATTGGTCGGGATCAAGGGGCTCATGGCGGCGATGCCCGCCTGAAAGAGGGGAAATCACTCCCCAAAACCGGTCAAACTGCCCTCATTGGCGCGATATCCGCGCCACCGGCGGGTTGCATGAACCCAAGCAAGCCAAAATGCCTGCTGCAAACCCATCACATCGCAAACTGCTCTGGGCGCGAGAGTTTCCACACAGCCTCGGCCCAAACCTGCCATCCGTGAGCAGCGCAGCGAACGGCTGGTCTCGACTTTCGATTGAATTGGATGAAACATCACAATTTTACTCGACCGTGGACCCGTGGGAGCGCCGAGAAATGGTCCAAAACCTCCTCTATAACGTCAAGGATTGCGGAGAAGGAGGCGAAATCAATGCTCGCTTGGTCTTTTGAAACCTTCTCAGCTAAGATGCGTTTTCCATAGTGCTTTTTCTTGTCGAACGTCTTCTCATCCGGGTTGAATATCTTTCCACCAAGAACTTGAGATACGACCGAGGAAGGAAGAAAGTCTTCTATCATGCTATCTTTTCCGCCGATCAGCTTAGGGGTCGGTACGACGTAAAGATTTTTGGTGACGTGATAAAATGTCTTTGTTCCATCAACGTTCTTCTTTGCGCCCGATGCAGTCTTGACTGCCCCCCAAAGACCATCTCTCGCCCCCTGATCATTATCGACCAAGAGGATAACGGGAGAAATGAATCCTCTGTCCGCCAAGCCATCTGTGCGACCCTTATATTTATAGATAAGTTGTTTAAGGTCCCCAGTGCCGCCATTGAGGTGCTGAACCGAACTTGGAACTCTCAATTTGTTTCCGATTTTTGGATACTGGAACAGCTTAATAGCCAAGCCGCTTGAAGACCCGGCATCTTGCAGTTTCGGCCGTGCGACTTTGCTACGCTTAATTGCGCACTGGATGTATATATTGTCGGTTACCCCCTCGCAAAGAACTACGGGCTGGGGAGAAGCCACAAAAGTTTTGTAATCAAGGAAGCGTCGATACTCCCTGTAGAAACCTGGTTCTTGGGGGCCTGTAGGTTTATTAAGTCTCCTGTAGTTAAACTCGGCACCCTTTACCCAGAAAATGTGACTAAGCATTCCTTGGAGTGCGGCCTCTGACACTACCACCTCGGTTTCCACACCTCCGATCTTAACTTTCTTAGAGCAAACGTCATCTTTAATGAAACTATGCAGCTGAGCTCGAACCTGCTTGTAGAGCTCGCGCTTGACGTTTACTTTTGTATTTACGACGAGTCCGGTTACGTCTTGTCGAGACCTTCTGAAAAGCATTCGAGTTTTATCAGGATTTACTTCAAAACCCGATCTTTTAACTTCAGAGCGAATCTTTTTAGATAACTCCCAGTCTCCAGATGGGCTACCATCATTACGATCTGCAGCAACGCCTTTCGGGAAGTCACTTTTATTTGTGGAGAACGTTATGTCGTCAGCATAGCGTGTGTAGGTGCATCTGTTCTTCGTGGCAACTCTCGAAAGTCTAATGTCCAGATGGTTGGCTACGAGGTTGGATATTACCGGAGATGTGGGCGCACCTTGAGGAAGAGCATTATTATGGCACGCCAATTGCGCAACTATAGTGGCTGCCTTCTCCTCCAGCAAGAAGTGCTTGTTCTTCATAAAAAAGCCACGCACTCTGCCAAAATTTATCGAGGGGAAGAAGTCCTTCAGGTCGAAATTCAGAACCCACTTTTTATCGACATGCCGGGAGCCATTCGTTGAGATTGACAGATGGCGCTTGAAACCATGAGATATAATGCAATTTTCGCCACTGGCTTGCTCCTTCTCAATTTCCATCAGGCAATCTTGCAGAACGTGTGCCAACCGACTTTGGACGAGTTTAAGCTCGGAAATCGGAGCAGATATCTTTCGAACGCCCTTCGTCGCCTTTGGGATTTCAAACTCCACATACTTCGACTTGTCTGGGATTTTATAGAGAATGTAGGATAACGTCTTGGGCTGATATCCGACGAGATAAGCAAGATCAGAGATGTTTTTGCACGATCTAAATCTGGATAGAGAATTCATATGACCCATCAAATATCTGTTTTGGTGAGCCCGTGGGCACTCTTAGGCAACCGAAGGGTCACATAAAATATGCTGAAGGAAACCCGAAAGGGCATATCCACCTGACGATGGTTTCATCCGTCGCGAACACACAACGGTAAAATCTGCCCACGCGCTCGGACTTAATCGTGCCACTTCAGTAGGAGGCGTGCAACCCATTATTGCGCATTGCTGCCTTTCAAGTGATGTGCAGCGAATGACGGCTTCCCGCCCTGAGTACCACAATGTGCATGCTGCAGCATAGGTCAATTTGGGCTCACTGCTGCCGTTAGCTGCGCCGTCCACGAAGGTCCGGTCTGGGGCCGAGACTGTCACCGGCCGCGCGCGCTGCTGCGCATGACCCAATCCGCACCGCCATAGGTGACAGCGTAAATCAGAACTTCCCTCTGGTCATCATCAACCACAAACGCGATCACGGCTTTCCGGCCTGCAGGGATGGCACTCAGACCAGGGGCGATTTCATCGCGGAGGCTTCCTTTGTGTGGTGTGGCCTTAAGCGTGGCGATGGCCGCTTCGATCTCGACCAGCTTTCGGGCGGCCGCATCGGGCCCGGCATAATCGAGGATCCAGCGCGCGATGGCATCAAGGTCACGCGCGACGAGAGGATGGAACCGGATGCGGAAATTCACACGCCCCGCGCTGTCCCGATCATGGCACGCGCAGCAGCAAACGCATCGTCCTGGTCGATAAACGCCGAACGCGGTGTTTCCTTCCGGGCGCGGATTTCCTGCGTGAGGGCTGCGAGGGCCACATCGCGTTCCTGCTCATCCTGCATCATCTGTTCCAATGCGGCCGCCACAGTAGCGCTCCGGGTCGCGAACACGCCCTGTCCCACCTTTTCCGTGAGGAAGTGGTGATGGCGGTCGGTAAAGCTGAGGGTGGCTTTGACGGTCATCTGCGCCTCCATGGTATGACTGGGTCATATACCAGCTGCGGGCGATGGCTCCAACGGTGGCGGATGCGACGCTGCTGCTGATCGTGCCCAAACCCAAAAAGCGCGATTTTTCAGGGGGGACTCGTCAAACGTTGACAAGGCGTTGACAAGAATTGGGCAAGCAAAAGCCCGACTGATTAGGTCGGGCTTTAAGCGTTTGAATTCATTTAGTAATTTGGTTGCGGGAGTAGGATTTGAACCTACGACCTTCAGGTTATGAGCCTGACGAGCTACCGGGCTGCTCCATCCCGCGCTGATTTGCGCTATATATTTGGTGCGCATTTTGTATCGTTATGAGAGAAATTTGTGTTTCTTGTCAGGTTTGGCGGTGACCTACTCTCCCACGTCTTAAGACGCAGTACCATTGGCGCGACGGCACTTAACTTCCGAGTTCGAGATGGGATCGGGTGTTTTGCTCGTGCTATAGCACCAAACCGGAGAAGAAACACCATCAGCTATCCAGAGGTCTGCTTTTGATTTGAAGCGAGGATTGTGCCTTGCTTTTTCTGGATCAAATCAAGCCTATCGAGCCATTAGTACCGGTCAACTGAACGCATTGCTGCGCTTACATCTCCGGCCTATCGACGTGGTGGTCTACCACGGCTCTCAAGGGAGATCTTGTTTGAAGGGGGCTTCCCGCTAGATGCCTTCAGCGGTTATCCTGTCCGTTCATAGCTACCCTGCACTGCGGCTGGCGCCACAACAGGTCCACCAGTGGAACGTTCACCCCGGTCCTCTCGTACTAGGGGCAACTCTTCTCAAATCTCCTACACCCACGGCAGATAGGGACCGAACTGTCTCACGACGTTCTAAACCCAGCTCACGTACCTCTTTAAAACGGCGAACAGCCGTACCCTTGGGACCTGCTCCAGCCCATGAGATGAGCCGACATCGAGGTGCCAAACGGTGCCGTCGATATGGACTCTTGGGCACCATCAGCCTGTTATCTCCGGCGTACCTTTTATCCGTTGAGCGATGGCCTCCCACTTGGGACCACCGGATCACTATGGACTTTCGTCTCTGCTCGACTTGTCAGTCTTGCAGTCAGGCTGGCTTCTGCCATTGCACTCAACGAGCGATTTCCGACGCTCTGAGCCAACCTTCGCGCGCCTCGTTACTTTTTAGGAGGCGACCGCCCCAGTCAAATACCCGCCACACAGGTCCCGGTCCGGATAACGGACCGCGGTTAGACATCAAGCAAGCAAGGGTGTATCTCAAGGGAGGCTCCATGGGAACTAGCGTCCCACTTCAAAGCCTACCACTATCCTGCACATGCTTGGCCTGATGCCAGTGTGAAGCTGTAGTAAAGGTGCACGGGTCTTTCGTCTAACCGCGGGAAGTCTGCATCTTGACAGACAATTCAATTTCGCTGAGTCCACATTGAGACAGCGGGAAGTCGTTACGCCATTCGTGCAGGTCGATTACACCGACAAGGAATTTCGCTACCTTAGGACCGTTATAGTTACGGCCGCCGTTTACTGGGCTTTCAATTCGGAGCTTGCACCCCTCTTTTAACCTTCACACCGGCAGGCGTCAGACCCTATACGTCGTCTTACGACTTCGCAGAGCCCTGTGTTTTTCGTAAACAGTCGCCACCCCCTGGTTTGTGCCCCCCGCCAAGACTTGCGTCCTGACGGGGCCTCCTTCTCGCGAACTTACGGAGGTATTTTGCGAGTTCTTA